>NZ_LAVM01000057.1:0-36431 GCF_001083815.1 Nocardiopsis sp. SBT366
CCCTCCGGCGCCACCGCGCGTACCCCCGAACCGCCTCCCCAGGAGACCCCGTGGACCCCACGACGACCGAAGCACTGATCGCGGCCGGGACCACCCTGGCCCGCCACGGCCTGGTCGACGCCTTCGGCCACGTCTCGACCCGGACCCGCGACGGTGGTTGGGCCATGACCCGGGGTGTCCCCCTCGGCACCCTCACCCCCGATGACGTCCGGCCCTTCGACCCCACCGCCGCCACACTCAGCCCCTCCCTGCCGAAGGAGGGGTGGATCCACCGCGCCATCGTCCGCGCACGCCCCGACGTCGGGGCGATCTGCCGGGCCCAGCCGCCCACGGCGACCGCTCTCGCCTCCGCCGGGGTGCCCCTCGTCCCCCTGCACGGGCAGGGCTCCTTCCTGGGGCCCCGCGTCCCGGTACACGAGGACCCCAGACTGGTCCGCGACCCCGAGCACGCCGCACGGCTCGCCCGCGACCTCGGCCGGGGCCCGGCGGTCCTGATGCGCGGGAACGGGGCCGTCACGGTCGGCGGCTCGGTCGCGGAGGCGGTCGCCCTGATGTGGGTGCTGGAACGCTCCGCCCTCATGAACGCCACGGCCTCCGCCGCCGGAACCGCCCGCCCCCTGGCCGAGGACGAACAGCGGGCCTGGCGCGAGGTGGCGCCGGAGCTGTGCTCGCGCATCTGGCTGTACCTCGCCAACGAGGAAACCCCCCAAAGGAGATCCACGCGACCATGATCGAACTCAAGGACATCGCCTACGTGCGCTCCGGCGCAGCCGACCTTCGCGCCGCCGTCGACTTCGCCACCGACGTCGTCGGCATGGAGCTGGTCCAGGAACAGGACGGGATCGCCTACCTGCGGGTGGACCACCGCCACCACTGCCTGGCCTTCGTCGAGGGGGAGTCCGGGGTGATCAGCTCCGGGTTCACCGTCTCCGACCTCGACGCGCTCGCCGACGCCGAGACCGAACTCGAGGCCGCCGGTCTGCCTGTGCGGCGCGGCAGCAAGGAGGGCGCGCGGTCCCGGAGGGTCCACGACTACCTGACCTTCGAGGACCCCTTCGGCAACCGGATCGACCTGGTCGTCGGTCAGACCCACCTGACCACCCCGGTCGCCTTCTCGCGTCCGGCCGGGATCACCGAGTTCGGGCACATCTGCTTCGACGCCCCCGACATCTACGAGGCCGGACGGTTCTGGACCGGCACCTTCAACGCGAGGGTCTCGGACTGGGTGAGCGACGTCGCCTGCCTGATGCGCATCGACCCGGTGCACCACAAGCTGGCGGTCTTCCACGGTGAGCGCCCCGGGCTGTGCCACATCAACTTCCAGGTGGAGTCCATCGACGACGTCATGCGCTCCTGGAACTTCCTCAAGAGCAAGGGTGTGGAGATCGAGCAGGGGCCGGGCCGCCACCCGCAGTCCACCGCGATCTTCCTGTACTTCAAGGGGCCGGAGGGCCTGACCTACGAGTACTCCTTCGGGGTGCGGCGCATCCCCGAGAACGAGGACTGGCAGCCCCGCTGGTTCGACCTCAACGAGCCGGGCGCCATCGACATGTGGCTCGGGGAGAACAAGCGGGTGAGCACCCAGCACCAGGTGTCGTCGGACAGCATCGCGCTGTCCGACTGACCCGCCCGACGGACGGGAGACGGGGCAGCCGTACACCGCCCCCGCCTCCCGTCCGTTCCGGACTCAGACCGACGGGATCTGGCCGCCGTCGACCCGGACGATCGAACCGTTGACGTAGGCGGCCTGCCTGCTGGCCAGGAACGCGGCCACCGCGCCGTACTCCTCCGGGTCGCCGTAGCGGCCCGCCGGGACCGTGGCCCGGCCCTTGGCCTGGGTCTCCTCCAGCGACGTACCCTCCCGCTCGGCGCGGGCGCGGTCCAGCGACGCCACGCGCGGGGTGGCGATGCGGCCCGGGACGATGACGTTGGCGGTCACCCCGTCGGCGGCCACCTCGTTGGCGACCGTCTTGGACCAGGAGTGCAGCGAGGCACGCAGGGTGTTGGACACCCCCAGGTTCGGGATGGGCGTGATCGGCCCGCCCGACGTGCTGGTGATGATCCGTCCCCAGCCGCGCTCACGCATACCGCCGACCACGGCGTCGGTCAGGCCGATCACCGGGAGCACCATCGCGGCGTACATGCTCTCCCACAGCGCCGGGTCCTGACCGAGCGCGGGGGTGGGCGGCGGGCCGCCGGTGTTGTTGACCAGGATGTCGACCGGGCCCAGTTCGTCGACGACGCGGGTCACGACCTCACCCGCGCGCCCGTGGTCGGCCAGGTCCCACGCGATTCCGACGGCGTCCACCCCGTGGGCGCGGCAGGCCGCGACCGTCTCGTCGAGACGCTCCTCGTTACGGCCGGTCACCGCGACCCGGACCCCTTCGGCGGCCAGCGCGACTGCCATCGCGCGGCCCAGTCCGGAGCTGGCCGCGGTCACGAGCGCGACCTTCCCAGCGATTCCCAGATCCATTGTTCTCCTCAGACTTCCTACGACTGCTGACGGCATCTTGGCAGTACCGGGGAGACCTGGGACACGCGGGGCCTGGTCAGTGGGGGCTGGGGCAGCGTCGAGGGCGGTGACGGTGGACCCGGAGTGCCGAGGGGGCTACACAGAGGTGATCCGTCGCCATTCCCGGCTGATCCGTTCACGGTGGGCGGCCAGACGCGAGGTGCGGTTCACCGTCAGCGCTCCCACGAACCGCCGCCCCAGGTGGTAGGAAACCTCCAACCGGGAGTGGTCCGGATCGTGCTCGTGGACCCGGGTCAGGTCGGCGAGCCCGGGTAGCCCCACCGACCGGATGCGCAGACCGAACTGGTCGGACCAGAAGGAGGGTACGGGGTGGTCTCCCGGATCCTCATGGCCGAGCAGCGCGGCCGCGACCGTGTCGGCGTGGTCGACGGCCTCGCTCCAGTGGCCGATGCTCAGGTGCGTCGGGGACCCGTCCCCTGGCAGTGGATGAGGGGTCGCGGCCGCGTCGCCCACCACCACGATGTCCGGCACCGGGCCCGCGTCCACCGTCAGGGCGCGACCCCGACGGTCGCGGGCCACCCCGCGGGCGGCCCCTTCGCTCAGGAGCAGCCCCGAACCCCGGAGCCATCCGGTGTTGGGGCGCGCGCCCAGCGCCAGCAGCGCCGTGCGTGCCCTGATTCGGCTCCCGTCGGAGAGCACGGCGCCCTGGAGCGTGCGCCGACCGACGAAACGCGTCACCGTCGTGCCGAGCCGCAGGTCCACCCCGGCAGCCGTCTGGGCGCCCGCGAGCACCGAGCCCACCACGGGACCGACCGCGCGCTCCATGGGCTGGCGGGCCGAACCCACCAGGGTCACCGGCACGTTCAGGGTGCGTGCGGCCGAGGCCACCTCCGAGCCGAGGAAACCGGCGCCGACGACCAGGAGTGGCTCGCCCTGCGCCAGAGCGTGGCGCAGACGCAGGGCGTCCCCGCGTCCACGCAGCGTGTGGATCCCCGATCCGGGCAGCGATCCGGGACCGGGCCACGGGCGGGCGGCCGCCCCGGTGGCGATCACCAGGCCGTCGTAACCCAGGTCGGTTCCGTCGTCGAGGCGCAGCCGTCGCCCGGCTCGCTCCAGACCGACCGCGCGGCGGCCCAGGAGCCACCGGGCGTCCAGATCGGACGGGACCGGCAGGTCGGTGTCGTTGGCGGCCCGGTGGCCGGTCAGGACCTCCTTGGACAGGCCGGGTCGGTCGTAGGGGCCGTGGGGCTCCTCGCCCACCACGGTGAGGTCCCCGTCGAACCCGCGCCCCCGCAGGGCGACCGAGGCGCGGAGCCCGGCCAGGCCGGCCCCCACCACGACCACTGATCGTGGGCGCCTCATCCGCTGGCGCCGTCGAGCGTGATGGCACGGACGGGGCAGCTGACCACGGCCCGTTCGACGGCCGGGCCCCGTTCGGGGTCGGGCGAGGGCTGGTAGAGCAGCTCCTCGTCGTCGTCGAACGCGAAGACGTCGGGTGCGGCGAAGACGCACTGGCCGTGGCTCTCACACCGCGCGGTGTCGACGTGGACCCTCATCGGTGGGTCTCCTTCGGTCGGGCCGGGGTGACCGGCGGGTTGAACTTCGAGTACTGGGGAGGGCCTTCGGCGAGCAGACCTCCCGAGGGGACCGAGACGACGCGGTCGACGGAGAACTCGACCGTGCGCTCGCCGGGCTCCGCGCCCCAGACCACCCGGGCCTTCCCCGTGACCTGGAGCAGACCGCCGCTCTCCCAGTCCGGGACCAGGAGACCGGCCCGAGGGTCCAGCCAGAGATTGCCCAGGGTGGTGAACATGGCGTTGCCCACATAGTCGGGCCAGCTGAGCAGGGTGGGGGAGTGGGCCCTCAGGAAACCGGGAGCCCCGCCACGGTGGTTGGCGTCGGCGCCCGCGGAGCCGTCGGTGGTGGCGACGAAGAAGGTGTCGCTACGACCGACCAGGTCCAACTGGGCCTCGGTGAGCCGATCGCTCTCGACGGCGGGCTGGCTGGCGCGCGGGGTCGGGATCGGTGACCGCCTCTGGATGTACTTGGGGCAGTTGGCGAAGACCTGTGAGGTCCTCATCCGCAGCCCGTCCTCACCGGGCCAAGGGGTGGTCCTGCCGTTGATCCTCATGCGCCGCCGGGTGCCGGGTTCCAGGGCGAGGGCGCCGACCGTCGCGGGGCCCCGGCCGAGCACGTCGGTCAGGGGGTCGTCGGGGCGGGGCAGGGCCCCGATGTCGAGTCTGCGTCCGTCATGGACACCCAGGAAGCCGGGCGCCCCGGTGAGCAGGGAACACCACATCCGACCCCGGGTGTCTGCCGCGCCCACGACGAGCCACCGCTGGGTGGAGAGGAAGTCCGCCGCGACGTCGGGGATCGCGTCGTGGATCGCGCCTGCGGCGAGGGCGGCCTGGTCGGCGAGGGAGGATCTGCGCTGGACCGCGCTCTCTCCCGCGTGGTAGGTGGCCATTTCCGTTCTTCCTTCCGGGACCCGGTGCGGCGCCTCCGCTGGGGCGCCGCAACTCGTTCGGGGGTTCGGACAGCGGGCTGGGAAGGTGCGGGGCTAGAAGAAGCCACAGGTGGGGGCGGCGGAGACGGGGGTCGTCGCGTCCTCGGCCCCGGCGGGCGCGTAGATCTCCAGGCGGATGCCGTCGGGGTCGTGGAAGAAGATCCCGCCGGAGGAGGAACCCTCACCGTGGGGGACCACGCCTTCGTAGGCGAAGTCCACCGCGATCTCCAGGAGGTCCGCCTCGGCTCGGCGTACCTCCTCGACCGTCGCCACCTCGAAGGACAGGTGGTGCAGTCCGGCGGTGTCCCGCCGGAAGCCCTCACCGCTCTGCTGCCAGAGAGTGAGGACCAGGCGTCCCTCGCGGCCGAGGAAGACGTACTCGCGTTCCCACTCACCGCCCTCTCCCAGGACCTCGAACCCGAAGACGCGCACGTAGAAGTCGCGTGAGCACTGGATGTCGGTGACGTTCAGACCGACGTGTCCGGTCCGGATCGTGCTCGGCGCCATGGCGCACCTCTCTCGGTCGGGGGCGTTGCCCCTGTCTTTAACCTTCGAAAGGGACTTTAGGGGTTAGAATGTGGAGCGTCAACCGCTCAAGTGAATTTGAAGGGTTAGGCGAGCGGGCTTGGTAGTATCCGGCCCATCCCCCGCGGCGGCGGAGGCCGACGACACCGAGACGGAGAGGAGGACCGATGCCCGACGAGTCACCGCGACGGCGCCCGCTCCTCAGGGAGCCCGTCTCCGTGGACCTGGTCAACACCCGGTGGATCGATGGCGGGGTCCCTCACGACCTGCTCGACACCCTCGACGGCCTGGCCCAGTGGCTGCGCGAGAGCGATCTCGCGCCCCGCTTCGAGGCCGGGCCCCAGACGTTGGGCCACCTCCTGCACGCCCGGGACGCGCTCGCGCGTCTGCTGGACGACCCCGGAGAACCCCACGCCACCGCGGACCTCAACGCCGTCCTCGCGCACGGCAGGGTGATCCGTCTCCTCTCCGAGGGGCACTCCGCCAGCACCGTGGAGTTCGACGCCCCGGAGTGGGGTCCCGCCTGGACCGCTGCCGCCGACTTCCTCGACCTGCGCGCACGACCCGACCGCATCCGAGGCTGCGCCAACCCCGCCTGCGTCCTGCACTTCTTCGACACCTCGAAGAACGGCACCCGCCGCTGGTGCTCCATGTCGGGCTGCGGTAACCGCGCGAAGGCCGCCCGGCACCACGCCCGGGAACGGGCGGGCCGGACGGCCTGATCACGTAGCCCCGCCCCATGGCCCGTAACGGCACCGGGGGCGCGACGGCCCGTCAGCTCTCGTTGGGCACCACGACCGCGCGGCCGCTGATGTCGCCCGCCTCCAGCCTCCGGTACGCCTCCAGGGCGTCGTCCATGGAGAACCGCTCGACGTCCGGGCGGATCTGGCCCGCCCGGTACATGTCCACCACCTCCCAGAGTTCGGCCACCGAACCCCAGTAGGTGTTGGTCAGGTACGACTCGTACGGATTGGTGAAGAACGAGAACTCGTGGGTGCCACCCGCGATACCCACGATGCTCACCCGGCCACCCTGGGCCACGGACGCGGCCGCGGTCGACACGGTCGGCCCCGCGCCGACGAAGTCGAAGACCGCGTCCACGCCCCGGCCCCCGGTGAGCTCCCTGATCCGCTCCACCTGCCCCTCCCCGGCCTCGACCGTGATCGCTCCGTTGGCCTCCGCCCGGGCGCGGGCCTCCTCCTTGACATCGGTGGCGATCACCGTGGCCCCGGTCAGCGCGCGCAGGATCTGCACGCCGATCTGCCCGAGCCCGCCCAGGCCGATCACCAGCGCGTACCGGCCCCCGCCGCCCAGGTGCGGAAGGGCGGCCCTGATCGCGTGGTACGGGGTCAGTCCGGCGTCGGCCAGCGGCGCGGCGGCCACGGGGTCGGCGTCACCCAACGGGATGAGGTGCCGCTCGGGCACGGTCATGTACTCGGCCATCCCGCCGTCACGGCCCAGACCCACCGCCATGTAGGGCATGGTGGCCACGTTCTCGCAGTAGGTCTCCAGGCCCGCGGCACACTTGCGGCAGTGCTGGCAGCCGATCGGGCCGTACACGAGGTAGGCCTCGCCCACCCGGACCCGTTTGCTCACCGCGCTGCCGACGGCCTCCACCCAGCCCGCGTTCTCGTGCCCCAGGACGAACGGCGGCTTCTGCGCCCCCGGCTGCCCCTCCTTGAACAGGCGGTACACGCTGATGTCGGAGTGGCACGCGCCCGCGCCCGCGACCCGCAGGAGGACCTCCCCGGGTCCTGGTTCGGGGGTGGGAACGTCGGTGAGTGAGGGGAACACCTCGTAGTTCTCGAACACCACTGCGCGCATGTGCGGTCTCCCCCCGCGTGAGGCGCGGCGCCCGTTCGGGGGCACCGAGGACAGGACACTGCCGTGCCCGGTAGTCCACGCGAAGCTAACACCGGGCGACACGCACGTCACCCAAGGGGCGTGCACGGAACCGTCCGCATTGTTTGACCCCGATTCACCGATCCTCCCGGTGAGTCGCGGGAACGCCCAGGGTCAGTACGGGTGAGAACACAGCGATGCTCAGGGAGGACACCATGTTCGACAGCACCAGGGCCTTCGGCTCCTTCGCGGTTCCCGACACCGATACCGCCCGCGCCTTCTACGGTGACACCCTCGGCCTCGCCGTCAGGGACGTACCCGGCATGGAGGAGTACGGCCTGTTGGAGATCGACCTCGGCAACGACCGCGCCATCCTCGTCTACCCGAAACCCGACCACCGGCCCGCCGTGTTCACCGTCCTCAACCTGACCGTGGACGACATCGACGCCGCCGTGGACGGACTGGTCGACCGGGGGATCACCATGCTCCGGTACGACGACTTCGACCAGGACGAGAAGGGCGTCGTCCGTGGCGGCACACCACTCGTGGCCTGGTTCACCGATCCGGCTGGCAACGTCATCGGACTCATTCAGGAGTAGTCCACGCGCGGGACGGTCCCGCACCCCGCAAGGGGGAGGAACGGCGCCGGTACCATCGGCCGGATGCCCTCCCCCCGTATCGACGGTGTCGGCGGACACCGCGACTTCCGCCGCCTCTGGGCCGGTGCTGCGGTCAGCCAGTTCGGATCGGCCGTCGGCATGGTGGCCCTGCCCGTCATCGCCGTCGTCGTATTGGACGCTGCCGCCTGGCAGGTGTCACTCCTGGCCGGGATCACCGCGCTGACCACCGTTCTGGTCGCCCTCCACATCGGCCGTGTCGTCGAGTACACGCGCAAACGCCCGGTCATGATCGGCGGCGACCTCCTCCGGGCCGCCACCCTGGCCAGCCTTCCCGCCGCCCACGCGCTCGGCGCACTCACCTACACCCACCTGTGCGCGGTCGCGGCCGTCAACGCCGTCTGCGCCATCGCCTTCACAGGGGCGTCGCAGGCCCACCTGAAGTCCCTGGTCTCACCGTCCGGGGTCATCGACGCCAACAGCCGCCTCGAATCCACGCGGTGGCTGGGCATCTCCCTTGGCCCGGCCCTCGCCGGTGCGCTGATCGCCGCGTTGTCGGCGGTCGGCGCACTGGTGGCCACCACCCTGGGCTACCTGTTCGGCGCCCTGGCCGTCCGGACCATCCGTGAGCCCGAGCCCACCCCGCCCGCGCGTCCCGCGCGAGGGGAGGGCGCCTCACGGCGTGAGGAGCTCTTCGCCGGGCTCGGTTTCGTCTGGGGCCATCCCACCCTGAGGCCGATCCTGCTCGGCTGGATCCTGTTCGCCGGGGCATCCTCCATGGCGGCCCCGCTGACCGCCGTGTTCTACATGCGCGACCTGGGCTTCAGCGCGTTCGAGTACGGGCTCCTCATGGGGGTGCCCTCGCTCGGTGGGCTGCTGGGGGCGCGCCTCGTGCCCCTGCTGGTGCGGAGGCTGGGCACGTTGCGCACCCTGCGGTGGGCCTCCCTGCTGCGCGGCCCCTGGTACTTCCTCATCCCCTTCGCGGTCCCCGGCCCGTTGGGCCTGCTGATGTGCGGGACGGGGTTCGGTCTGCTCCTGGTGTTCGCCGCCGCGGCCAACTCGGCGATGGCCGGGTACCGGCAGCTGGAGACCCCGGACGCCCTGATGTCCAGGGTGGCCACGCTCTGGGCCTTCGCCACGACGGTCTCGCAGCCGCTGTTCATTCTGGTCGGGGGAGTGGTGGCCAGCCTGGTGGACGCCCGGGCGGCGCTTCTGGCCGCCGCGGTGGTGATGGCCCTGGCCGGGTTCCTCCTGCCTCGAGGGGGCCGACCAGCCAGCCCAGCCTGATACCCCAGGCTGGCCGACCAGCCGCGCACGCGTTGGCGGGTGTCCGCCGCCCGCGCTCCACGGACGCCTCAGGGTTCGAAGCGTCCCGCACGCGACCCCTCGCGGGGTGTCCCAACCCGGCGTTGGTGACCCACGCCCGTCTGATGCGTCGAACGCCCGCTACTCGACCGGGGCGTACCCGTCGATCGCGGCGAGCTCCTCGGTGGAGAACTCCAGGTTGCCGATGGCGGCCACGTTGTCCTCCAACTGCGCCACGCTGCTCGCGCCCACCACGGCGGAGGTCACCCGGCCGCCGCGCAGCACCCAGGCCAGCGCCATCTGGGCCAGGGTCTGCCCGCGTCGCTCGGCGATGCCGTTCAGACCTCTGACCCGGTCCAGAAGGGTGTCGGTGATGCCGGCCCTGCTCAGGAACGGGCTCGCTCCGGCGGCCCGCGAACCCTCCGGGACCCCGTCCAGGTACCGGTCGGTCAGCAGCCCCTGGGCCAGGGGGGAGTACGCGATCGATCCCGCACCCACCTCGTCCAGGACGTCCAGCAGCCCGTTCTCGACCCACCGGTTGAACATCGAGTACGAGGGCTGGTGGATGAGCATCGGGGTGCCCATCTCGCGCAGGATGTGCGCGGCCTCCAGGGTCTGCTCCGGAGAGTAGTTGGACACCCCGGCGTACAGCGCCTTGCCCTGTCGCACCGCCGTGTCCAACGCCCCCATGGTCTCCTCCAGGGGCGTGTCCGGATCGGGCCGGTGCGAGTAGAACACGTCCACGTGGTCCAGGCCCATCCGCTCCAGGCTCTGGTCCAGGCTGGCCAGCAGCCCCTTGCGTGAACCCCACTCGCCGTACGGGCCCGGCCACATCAGGTGCCCGGCCTTGGTCGACACGACGAACTCGTGCCGGTACCGGCGCAGGTCCGAGGCCACCACGCGGCCGAAGTTCTCCTCGGCCGAACCGGGCGGCGGACCGTAGTTGTTGGCCAGGTCGAAGTGGACGACACCCAGGTCGAAGGCGCGCAACAGGATGTCGCGCTGCGTCTCCAGCCCACGGTCCCCGCCGAAGTTGTGCCAGAGCCCCAGTGAGAGGGCGGGCAGACGCAGGCCACTGCGGCCACAGCGTCGGTAGGGCATGGTGTCGTAGCGCGTGGGTGCGGCGACGTAGGTCATGGTGGGTCCCTCATGGCTGGTGGGAAAGGGTCACTCGGCCACATTCTGGCACGTCCTCCCCTCCCGCGACGGTTGTCCACAGCCCCGAGTCGACCGCCGACAAGTCCGCCTGGAGGATCCGTCCGGGCCGATCCTGCGGGGCCGGAAGAAGGCCAGAGGAGGCCGATGACTATCCACGCCCGGCCTGGTCAGTACGGGTGAAGGGGAACGACCGCACACCATCGGAGGAACCCATGAAACGCCCCAACCTGGACAGCATGCTGCTCGCCAGTGCCGACCCGGACCGCCTGCGCGACTGGTACGCGGCCGTCCTGGACCCCGCAGACAACGACACGATGGACCAGTACCGGGTGCTCCGTTTCGGCACCTTCCACCTGTTGATCGACCAGCGCGACGACATCGGCGCAAGGACGGCCGACCCCACCCGGATGATCCTCAACTTCGACGTCGGGGACGCCCGCGCCGTCGCCGCCCTCATGGACGAGCGCGGGACGGAGTGGGTGGCGCCGCTGGAGGACCGGGACGGCAGCCTCTTCGCCACCGCGAAGGACCCGGACGGCAACTACGTGCAGATCATCCAGATGAGCGAGGAGCACCTCGCCGCCATGGAACGCGGCGACTTCGGCCAGTGACGATCGGCCCGGGCGCGCCGTTCCGGTGGGCCCAGGCAGTGCGAAGGCGAAGAGTTCACAAAGGAACGCCACTGGTCAGTGCGTTCTGTCGTGGGTGAGGCGTAGCGTGACGGCCGTGGTGAAACACACGACCGTCACCGACCAGGAGTTCGAGCGACTCGTTGCTCCCTACCGGCGGGAGCTGTACGCGCACTGCTACCGCATGCTCGGCTCGGCGCACGACGCCGAGGACCTGCTCCAGGAGACCTACCTGCGCGCCTGGAAGGGCTACGACCGCTTCGAGGGCCGGTCCAGCCTGCGCACCTGGCTGCACCGGATCGCGACCACGGCCTGCCTCACGGCCCTGGAAAGACGCGGTCGGCGCCCACTTCCCACCGGGCTCGGCGGTCCCACGGACACGCCCGGGGGAGCGCTCGCCGAGCGTTCCGACCTGCCCTGGCTCGAACCGATGCCGGACGTTCTGGGCGGCCCCGACGACACCGGTGACCCGGGCGCCGTGGTGGCGTCCCGGGAGAGTGTGCGGCTCGCCCTGGTCGCGGCGCTCCAGTACCTCCAGCCCCGGCAGCGCGCCGTGCTCATCCTGCGCGACGTGCTCCGGTTCAGCGCCGCCGAGGTCGCCCAGATCCTCGACACCTCGGTCCCGGCCGTGAACAGCCTCCTGCAACGGGCCCGCGCCCAGCTGGGGCGGGTCACCCCCGAGGAGGACTCCGTCCCCGAACCCCGGTCCGACCAGCGCGAGATCCTCGACCGCTACGTCGCCGCCTTCGAGTCCTACGACATCAGAGCGCTCACCGAGCTGTTCACCGCCGAGGCGGCCTTCGAGATGCCTCCGTTCGCCACCTGGGTGCACGGAGCCGAGAACATCGGGCGCCTCATCGACGCGCACTGTCCGGCCCGGGGCCCCGGTGACCTGGCCATGGTGCCGACCTCGGCCAACGGGCGTCCCGCCTTCGGCATGTACCTCCGAGCGCAGGACGGCTCGTACCGAGCGTTCGGAGTCCACGCGCTGACCCTGGCGGCGGAGGGGGTCAGACACTGCGCGGTCTTCTTCGACACCGGGCTGTTCCGCCTGTTCGCCCTGCCCGCGGTCCTGGCCCGCAACTGACTCTGCCAGGTGCTTCAGGACCGGGGGAGCCCTCTCAGTCGTTCGAGGTCCCGGTGGCTCCTGTGTCCGGGTGCGCCGGGCGTCCGAAACCAGGAGCGTCCAACGGTCCGGCGAGCTCGTAACCGGCCTCCTCCACTGCCGCGCGGACCTCGGCGAACCCCGGTTCCCGCTCGCTGCTCACGGTCACGCGGTCCAGCTCGACCTCCACGGAGACCGAGAGGACGCCGTCGACGCCCTCCAGCGCCTCGGACACGAGATCCGCACAGTGCCCGCAGGCCATGCCGACCACGGTGTAGGTTCGTTCGATCATGTCGGGGCCTCGGCGTTCTTCTCCATGCGGGTGAGCGAGTGGGCCTCGCGCAGTCGACCGTCCGGCGCGAACCTCCCGAAGAAGTGCACGTCGATCGAGAACGCCTTCCGCTTCATCGTCACGTGCATGGTGTAGCGGGCGGTGAGCAGGTCCCCGTCGCTGGTGGCCTCGTGCACCTCCAACCGGGAGCTGGGCCTGTTCTTACGGATGGGTCGCAGGTGCGTGATGAGCCTGCTCTGGTCCATGCGCAGACCGTCGTTGGTCTGCTCCATGTCCGGTGTGTGGAAGCGGTCGACGATCGTGGCGAGGTCCTCCTCGGTGTCGGTGACCGCTCGCTCGAAGTCGCCGCAGAATCCCACGATGAACCCTGCGGGGTCCGCGCCCTCGAAGGGGCCCACTGTTCCTCCCTGATTCCACAATCCTGACACGCTGTAAGATATGCCAGGCGATCAAGTTCGACAAGGTGTAAGAAATGTCCCCAGTTCCAGCCCCGAACCGCCGGGCCGACGCCCAGCGCAGCCGAGCCGCGATCCTCGAAGCCGCGATCCGCCTCCTCCCGGAGGCGAGGATGGACGCCGTCGCGGCCGAGGCCGGGGTCACGCGCCAGACGGTCTACGCGCACTTCCCGTCGCGATCCCAGCTCCACTCGGCGGTGCTCGACCGGATCACGGAGGAGGCCCTGGCCGCGATGGACGCCGCCGACCTCGACTCCGGGCCCGCCGCTGACGCCCTGCTGCGCCTGGTGGACGCCGCCGCGCGCACCCTCGGCAGGTACCCCCAGCTGGCGCTCTGGTCCGACACCACCTCGGAGGGCGAGCGGCACGCACCGGTGGCCGAGCGGCTCAGAAGGTTGATCAGCAGGGGGCAGCGCGACGGCGAGTTCGACGACGCCCTCTCGACCGACTGGCTGGTCTCGGTCGTCATCGCCGTCGGGCACGCCGAAGCCGACCTGGGCGAAGAGGAGACCCACCGGTCGAGGCGCACCACGCTTCTCCGTGTCGTCGGCCACCAACGGCATCTGTGACCAGCGGCCCAGTCCGATTCACCCCGATTCAGCCCGCCCACTGGCACAAAGGGCTCCCGAACGCGACTACCGTGCTCATGGGCCGTGTCAGTGCGCGGCCCTCCTTCTGACCATTTCTCCCACCCGCGGGACCACCGCGGGCAGCCAGATGGGAACCGTGTGAACAGCACCCATGACCGATCGCCCCGGGACCTGCGCCTCATCGTGACCGGAGGGGGGACGGGCGGCCACACCTACCCCGCACTGACCGCGGTCAACGCCCTGCGGGCCCGCCTGGAGTCGACCGGCCACTCCCTCGAGGTGCTGTGGGTGGGCGCGGGGGACAGCCTCGAGCAGCGTGTGGCCACGAGCAACGGCATCGCCTTCGAGTCGGTGGCGACCGGCAAGATCCGCCGGTCCAAGAACCCGATCAAGATGGTCTCCCCGGCCAACGTCAAGGACATGACCAACGTCCCCCGAGGCGTGGCGCAGGCTCGGTCGCTGGTCTCCGACTTCGCCCCCGACGTGGTGCTGGCCACAGGCGGCTACGTCGCCGTCCCCGTCGGCCTGGCCGCCCGCATGTGTCGCCGCCCCCTCGTGGTCCACGAGCAGACCGTCCGACTCGGACTGGCCAACAAGGTCCTCGCCCGTGCCGGAGCCCAGATCGCCGTGTCCGCGCAGTCCTCGGTCGCCCTCCTGCCCGAGGGTTCCCAGGACACCGCCGTGGTGACGGGCAACCCGGTGCGCCCCGAGGTCCTCACCGGCCAGCCGCACCTGGCCGCCAAGGGTCTGGGCTTCGAGGGCCACGACCCGGAGCTGCCCACCGTCTACGTGACCGGCGGCGCCCAGGGTTCGGCCCAGATCAACACGAACGTCCGCGACATCCTGCCGTGGCTGCTCGGCAGGGCCAACGTCGTCCACCAGTGTGGTGCGAACAACGTCGAGGAACTGCGTGAGAGCGCCCGTGGCCTGGACCCCGAGTTGGCGCGGCGCTACCACCTGACCGCCTTCGTCGGCCCCGAGCTCCCGGATGTCCTGGCCCTCGCCGACGTGGTGATCTCCCGCAGCGGCGCGGGCACCATCGCCGAACTCACTGCCCTGGGCAAGGCTGCGGTCTTCATCCCGCTGGCCTCCTCCGCCGGTAACGAGCAGGCGCACAACGCCCGCCACCTCCAGGAGTCCGGGGCGGCCGTCGCCCTCCTCGGCGAGGTCAACCCCGCGAACCTCCAAGCGGCGGTGGAGCCTTTGCTCGCCGACCCGGCCACCCGTAACGCCATCGCTTCCCAGGCCCGCTCCAAGGGCCTGCCCGACGCCGCCGAACGCCTCGTAGACGTCCTCCTCGCTGCCGCCAACTGACCTCGGAGTCATCTCCACGGAGATGGCCCCATTCGTGTCATGGAATCACTTATGGCCAGGGAAATCACCAGTATCCAACTTTCGAGAAGTTGGAAAAACGACCCCTTGTCACTGGTAAGTTCCCTGGTCATAAAGTCTGCTCCCCGCGCACGCGGGGATGGACCCCAGCCCACGCCATGGGTGGGGGCGGCCAAGCCCTGCTCCCCGCGCACGCGGGGATGGACCCAGCGAGTTGCACGACGCCCTTGACCGCTGCATCCTGCTCCCCGCGCACGCGGGGATGGACCCAAGGCGTACAGCCTGGTCAACCCCGACCTCAACTGCTTCCCGCGCACGCGGGGATGGACCCCGCATGTGGCCCGCAGTGGCGATCTCGTCACCCTGACTCCCCGCGCACGTGGGGATGAACAGCCTGCTTGACTGGTGGGGTCTAAGAAGCTGGGGGATGTTGTGGGCGGTCGGGGTTGGTGCGCGGTGGGGGTCGCGGTTCTGCTCGCGGGATGCGGGGCGCAGGCAGGGGAGTCGGAGGCCCTGCCGGAGGGCGGGTTCGACTACCAGTTGGGTGAGGCCTACCCGCCGCCCGAAGGGGCCACCATCGTGGTGCGCGACGCCACGGCCGAACCGGAACCGGGCATCTACTCGGTCTGTTACGTCAACGGCTTCCAGACCCAGCCCGGGGAACTGGACTCATGGTTGGACGCGGGCCTGGTGTTGCTGGACGGCGACGGAGAACCGGTCGCCGACCCGGGTTGGCCGGACGAGATGCTCCTGGACACCTCCACGGACGACAAGCGGGAGCGGATCACGGAAATCCTCGCCGAGACCGTCAACGGGTGCGCGCAGGCGGGGTTCGACGCTGTGGAGTTCGACAACCTGGACTCCTACCTGCGCTCCGGGGGTGCCCTGAGCGTTGACGACAACCTGGCTCTGGCCGGGGACCTCGTCGCGTCGGCGCACGAGCGCGGGCTCGCGGCCGCCCAGAAGAACGCGGCGGAGGAGGCCGAACGCGGCAGGGACGAGGCCGGGTTCGACTTCGCCGTCACCGAGTCCTGCGCCGCCTGGTCGGAGTGCTCCGTCTACACGGACGCCTACGGAGACGACGTGCTCGACATCGAGTACCCCGAGGACCTGGAGGAGGTCGGGGCCAACTTCGAGCAGGTGTGCTCGGACCCGGACCTTCCGTCCCGGACCATCCTGCGGGACCTCGACCTGGTCGGACCCGACGAGGCCGACCACGTCCACGCGCGCTGCTGAACCCCTAGGACTCGCTGAAGTCGGCGGCTGCCCTGAGGGACTCGGCGGAGAAGGCCACGTGACCCACGGCCACGTGGTCGGGCAGATTCGCGCGCACTCGGGCGGCGGCCTCCAGGGTGAAGCCGCCGCAGAGTTCGATCAGCCGCACTCCGTCGGTCGCCAGGGTCGCGGCGATCGCCGGTGCCGCCTCCTGGTCCGCCACCGGAACCAGGATCGTGCGTTGACCGGCACGATCGATCTCGGTGCGGTCCCTCATCGGGTCGGTCTCGGGGTGCTCGTACAGGTAAGCCCAAGTCATGCTCATGCCGTCACCCTAGGAACTCAAGCCTGGTTGAGGTCAAGGGGCAGGTTCGCCGCTCCCGAGGGTCCCGGGTGCCATACTTCGCTCTGGGCCGTCCCCTGGCCCCGGCAGACAAGGAGTGTCGGATGGCTTTCCCGAGCACGCTGGACCACCTCGTGTACGCCGTGCCCGATCTGGGTGAGGCGGTCACCGACTTCGCCCGGCGCACCGGGGTGACGCCCGCGCGCGGCGGAGCGCACCCGGTGGGGTCGGCCAACGCCCTGGTGGCGCTGACCGTGGACGGTCGGCCCGCACCCCACTACCTGGAGATCGTCGGGCCCGACCCCGAAAGGGAGGATCCGGGACCGGTGCGCGTGTTCGGTCTGGCCGACCTGGACCGTCCGCACCTGGCGACCTTCGCCGTGCGGGTCGGGCAGGACCTGGAGTCCGCCGTCGAGCGGGCCCGCGCAGTGGGCCACGATCCCGGTGACGTGGACCCGTGGTCCAGGACCACCCCCGACGGGACGGTGCTCCGCTGGCTGCTGGCCAAGCGGGAACCCGACTCCTACCCGGCACCGGTGCCGTTCCTGATCGACTGGGGTGGGACCCCGCAGCCCGGACTGGGAGACCTGCCCGCGCTCGAACTCCTCGCCCTGCGCGCGGAGCACCCCGAGCCCGCGTCGCTGGCTCCGGCACTGGGCGCGCTGGGTGTGGACCTGGACCTTCGCGAGGGCCCCCGACCACTGTTGGAGGCCGACCTGCGCGGCCCGCGAGGCGTGTTCGTCCTGCGCTGACGACCCCCGCCCATTCTCGCCGGTCGTCCCCCAACACGGACTTCCGGATTTCCCCATCTCTTCCCAGCCCTCGTTTTCGGGCCCCGCATGTCGGGTACCGCAGCATCCACATCCCCCACACAGCAGTATCCGAAGAACAGGGGAGCACATGCCGCAGGGTCAACACTCGCCCGCCGACCGTGAGGGCTCGGAGGGCGCACGGTGACTGGCTGGAAGGCGCCCCTCGCGATCGCCGGGCTCCGATGGGCGTGGACCCGGGCCCGCCGCGCGCGAACTCCCGAGCCCCCTCCCCGTGACGGACTCGAACTCCTCGTCTGGGGCGCCGCCGGAGCCGCACTCGGTGTCGGCGCGTCCGCGCTGTCCGAACGCCGCCGGTCGGGACTGATGAACGGCAAGGTCGTGCTGATCACCGGCGGCTCCCGGGGGCTCGGCCTCCAGTTGGCCCGCGAGTTCGGGGCCAGCGGTGCCTCCGTGGTGATCTGCGCGCGCGGGCAGGAGGGGCTGGACCGCGCCGTCTCCGAACTCGCTGGCAGGGGCGTGCGCGCCCACGGCGTGGCCTGCGACGTCACCGACCCGGGAGCGATCGAGGGCCTGCTCGACGAGGCGGAACGGCACTTCGGGCGCCTGGACGCCGTGGTCAACTCGGCCGGGATCATGCGGGTCGGCCCCCAGGAGACCCTCACGGACGACCACTTCCGGCAGGCCATGGACGTCATGTTCTGGGGCCCGTTCCACCTGTCCCGGGCGGCCGTCGACCGCCTGCGCCGCACTCGGGGCACCATCGTCAACATCACCTCGATCGGCGCCTACCTGTCCGTCCCTCACCTGCTGCCCTACTCGACCGCCAAGCACGCCTGGGCGGCGCTGTCGGAGGGCATGGCGGCCGAGACCGCGGGCACCGGCGTGCGCGTCACCACCGTGGTTCCGGGGCTGATGCGCACCGGGTCGCACCGGGGCGTGGTCTTCAGCGGTGATCCGGAACGCGAGTACGCGTGGTTCGCGCTGGCCGCCGGACTGCCCCTGTTGAGCGTGAGCGCCGAACACGCCGCCCGGCGCATCGTGCACGCCACGGCCCGGCGCCAGGGGTTCCTCGTGATCTCCCCCATCACCCGGGTCGGCTTGGCGGTGCGCGGGATCGCGCCCGGGCTCACCCAGGAGGCGATGCGCGTGGTGGGCCGGCTGCTGCCCGACGCCCCGGAGCACGTGGAGGAGCGCCCCGGTTCGGAGGCGGGCGAGAGCAGGCTCGGACGGGTGGTCGGCGCCGTCACCGTGCTCAACGAACGGGCGGGCCACCGGATGAACCAGCGTTCGCGAGCCGACGAACAGCGCGACGAACGGAACCGAGACTCCCAACGGTCCAACGAAGAGGAGGACACCCCATGAGCGCGAACCCCAAGGGCGCGGGCGGTGGCCCGACGCAACGCCAACCCGACCCCATGCCGCCGGACCCCTTCCCGCCGGCGCCGATGCCGCCCGAGCCGGTTCCGCCGGAGCCGAGCCCGATCCCCGAGCCGGAGCCGGTTCCCGAACCGCCAGGGCCCGAGCCGCAGCCCGAACCCGCCTGAGCGGGCCGGGCCCCTCCTGGACGGTGTCCGTCCAGCCCTCGTGGCCCGTGGGGCGCACCGACGAGGTGCGCCCCACGTTTGGTCACCGGGCGTCACCGCCCTTGACGTCTGAGCGACCGGAGCCTAGCTTCTTCTGGTAACACTCCTTCCGGATACGGGCCGCGTGAACCCCCTCGCGCGGCCGGTCCGCACCCCGCCGGAGGTCCTCGCATGGCGCGTCACCGCACCACCCCCGTTCTCGGAGCCCCCCGCAGACACCCCTTCAGGGCTTTGGGAATCGCCACCATGGGAGCGCTCCTAGTGGGCGCCGCCCTCTTCCCCGGCGTCTCCACGGACGACGCCACCCCCGTCTCCGACCAGACCGCGCTCAACGCCGTCGAGGAGCACGGGCAGCTCCAGGTGTGCGGCCTCAAGCTCTGCGACGAGAGCGGTCAGCCGATCCAGCTCACCGGCATGAGCTCCCACGGACTCCAGTGGTACGACCAGTGTCTGACCGACGCCTCGCTCGACGCCCTGGCCCAGGACTGGCGCGCCGACGTGCTGCGGGTGTCCATGTACATCCAGGAGGGCGGCTACGAGACCGACCCGCGCGGCTTCACCGACCGCGTGCACGAGCTGATCGAGGAGGGCAGCGAGCGCGGCCTCTACGTGATCGTCGACTGGCACATGCTCACGCCCGGCGACCCGAACCACAACACCGACCGCGCGAAGGAGTTCTTCGCCGAGATCGCCGCCGAGCACGCCGACAAGGACAACGTCCTCTACGAGATCGCCAACGAGCCCAACGGGGTCTCCTGGAACTCGGTGAAGGGCTACTCCGAGGAGGTCATCCCGGTGATCCGGGCGCAGGACCCCGAGGCGGTCGTGCTGGTCGGCACCCGGGCCTGGTCCTCGCTGGGCGTCTCGGAGGGCTCCGACCACTCCGAGATCGTCGACAACCCGGTGGACGCCGACAACATCATGTACGTCTACCACTTCTACGCCGCCTCGCACAGCGGCGGGCACTTCGACGTCTTCCGTGAGGCAGCCCAGGAACTGCCCCTGTTCGTCACCGAGTTCGGCACCCAGGAGCACACCGGCGACGGCCCCAACGACTTCGCCTCCGCCCAGGCCTACCTCGACTTCATGGCCCAGGAACAGATCAGCTGGGTGAACTGGAACTTCTCGGACGACTTCCGTTCCGGAGCCGTCTTCGAGACCGGTACCTGCAACGCCGGCGGGCCGTTCACCGGCACCGACTCGCTGAAGCCCGCGGGGGAGTGGATCCGCGACCAGATCCGCACCAGCGGTCTGTCCGCCTGACCCCGGCCGGGTCCCGGAGGCGTCTCCTCCGGGACCCGGGCCCACACCTCAGTTCGGCGCAACGGTGGAGACGGTGAGCTGGTCCTCGCCGTCCACGTCGACCACCACCTGGTCGCCGGGGAGCACCTGGCGGTCCAGCACCATGCGCGAGAGCCGGTTGCCCACGTTGCGCTGGATGGTCCTGGCCAGGGGACGGGCACCGAACTCGGGCTGGTAGCCGCGACGGGACAGCCAGTCGATCGCCTCGTCGGTGAAGCGCACCCGAATGTCCTGCGCGAGCAGGCGCTCCTCGGTACTCTCCAGCATCAGCGTGGTGATCTGCCTGATCTCGCCCTCACCCAGCTGCTGGAAGACGATGATCTCGTCCACACGGTTCAGGAACTCCGGACGGAACTCCTCCCTCAGGCGGCGCATCACGCGGCGCTCGGTGTCGGGGTCCATCTGGCCGTCCGCGGTGAAGCCCATCGGGCCGCTGCCGGTGATCGCCTCCGAACCCAGGTTGCTCGTCATGATGACCACCGTGTTGCGAAAGTCCACGGTCCGTCCCTGGCCGTCGGTGAGTCGACCGTCGTCCAGGAGCTGCAACAGCAGGTTGAACACGTCCGGGTGGGCCTTCTCGATCTCGTCGAGCAGCAGCACCGAGTACGGGTGTCGGCGGACCGCCTCGGTCAGCTGCCCCGCCTCCTCGTAGCCCACGAACCCGGGCGGCGCACCCGTGAGCCTGCTGGTGGTGTGCCGTTCCTGGAACTCGCTCATGTCGATCCGGACCATGGCGTCCTCGGCACCGAACAGCGCCTCCGCCAGGGCCCGGGCCAGCTCGGTCTTGCCCACACCGGTCGGCCCCAGGAACAGGAAGCTGCCCACCGGCCGGTCGGGGTCGCCCAACCCGGCACGGTTGCGACGGATCGCCTCCGAGACGGCGGTGACCGCCTCGTCCTGGCCGATCACGCGGTCGTGCAGCACCTCCTCCAGGTTGACCAGCCGTTCCCGTTCCTCCTGGGTCAGCTGGGCGACCGGGATACCGGTGCTGCGCGAGACCACCTCCGCGATGTCGGCGGGGCTCACCTCCGGAACCGCCGAACCGGTTCCGCGCGCCTGGTGCACGTTGCCCTTGGCCGCGTTGATCTCGTCGCGCAGCGCGGAGGCCCGCTCGTAGTCCTCCTCCTGGACCGCCCGGTCCTTGCGTTCCTCCAGGTCCTTGAGCTTGCGTTCCAGCTCGCGCAGGGCCGAGCTGGAGGTTTTCAGGCGCAGGCGGACCCGGGCCCCGGCCTGGTCGACGAGGTCGATGGCCTTGTCGGGCAGGAACCTGTCGGTGACGTAGCGGTCGCTCAGTTCCGCCGCGGCGACCAGGCTGTCGTCGCTGAACCGCACCTGGTGGTGGGCCTCGTAGCGGTCCCGCAGACCCCGCAGGATCTCGACGGTGTCCTGCACGGACGGCTCGGGCACCTGGATCGGCTGGAACCGGCGCTCCAGGGCGGCGTCCTTCTCGATGTTCTTGCGGTACTCGTCGACGGTGGTCGCGCCGATGATGTGCAGTTCACCTCGGGCCAGCGCGGGCTTGAGCATGTTCCCGGCGCTGGTCGAGCCCTCGGACGCGCCCGCCCCGACCAGGGTGTGGATCTCGTCGATGAAGATCAGCAGCTCGTCCGACCGCGCGCGGATCTCGTCCACGATGGCGTTGAGCCGCTCCTCGAAGTCGCCCCGGTACCGGGTGCCCGCGACGATGCCCGAGAGGTCGAGCTGGACCAGGCGTCGGCCGCGCAGGGTCTCGGGGACGTCGTCGTCGAAGATGCGCTGGGCGATGCCCTCCACGATGGCGGTCTTGCCCACACCGGGATCGCCGATGAGCACCGGGTTGTTCTTGCGCCGTCGCGCCAGCACCTCGATGCACTGTTCGACCTCGTCGTCCCGGCCGATCACCGGGTCCAGGCGCCCCTCCCGCGCGAGCGCGGTCATGTCGGTGCCGAACTCGTCCAGCTGGGGGGTGTCGGAGGGTGCGGACTCACCCTGCTCGCTCGCGGGCACCGCCCCGGCGGCCTTCTGGAGCGCCTGCGGGGTGACCCCGGAGTCCCGCAGGAGCTGGCCGACCGGAGCGTCGGGGTTGACCGCCAGCGCGAACAGCAGGTGCTCGGGTGTGATGCTTGCGCTGCCGGTGGCGCGGGCGATCTGGAGGGAGTCGAGGAAGGCCCGCTTGGCGGCGGGCGTCAGCCGGGGCGAGCCGCCGCGCCCCGCGCGGGGTGTCTGGGCGACGGCCTGGTCCACCACGTCCGCCAGTGGGCCCAGGTCGGTGTCGGTCCGGCCCAGCAGCTCGCGGATCGGCGGGTAGCGCAGGAGCGACCACAGCAGGTGGACGGAGTCGACGTCGGCCCCACCGCTCTCCATGGTGCGCCGGACGGCGGCGTCGGCCACCCTCTGCGCTTCGGGGTCCATCAGTTTGGAGAGGTCGACGCGGCGGACGGGTCCCCGGGACCCGCTGAGGAACCGCGCCAGGAACTCGTCGAAGGAGCCCGGGTCGTCACCCGGGCCGTCGGGAAGGTCGGTGCTCATGTCGTGTCGTCCCCCGTGGTGTTGACGGACGGGCGAAACTGCCCGCAGGAGTCACTCGATCACCCTAAGTGAAACCACCTGAATCGGGCGGTACCACCCGCCCGGAGGGGTGGGGCGTCGGGGATTCGGTCGATCCCTGGCCATGGCCGATGGGCGGGTGCTAGCCTCGACCTGATTTCCTACTTTTCCGGTTGGCTTTATTCGTAAAGGGGCGTTCGTTGAGCACCGACACCACCCGCGTCCGGTCCTGGTCCTTCGAGACCCAGCAGATCCACGCCGGGGCCGAGCCCGACCCCGCGACCAACGCGCGGGCGACCCCGATCTACCAGACCACCTCCTACGTGTTCCGGGACAGTCAGCACGGCGCCGACCTGTTCAGCCTGGCCGAACCGGGCAACATCTACACCCGCATCGGCAACCCCACCCAGGACGTCCTCGAACAGCGCGTCGCCGCCCTGGAGGGCGGTGTGGGCGCGGTCGCCTTCGCCTCCGGCTCGGCCGCCGTCACCTCGGCCCTGCTCAACCTGGTCGGCGCCGGTGACCACCTGGTGTCCAGCTCGCTCCTCTACGGAGGCACCTACAACCTCCTGCACCACACGCTGCCCAAGCTCGGCGTCCAGGTGTCCTTCGTGGAGGACCAGGACGACCCCGAGTCGTGGCGGGCCGCGACCCGCCCCGAGACCAAGCTCTACTTCGCCGAGACCCTGGCCAACCCCGGCGGCAACGTCCTGGACGTGCGGGCGGTGGCCGACGCCGCCCACGGGGTCGGCGTCCCGCTGGTCGTGGACAACACCGTGCCCACCCCCTACCTCCTGCGTCCCATCGACTTCGGCGCCGACGTGGTCGTGCACTCCGCCACCAAGTACCTCGGCGGCCACGGCACCACCGTGGCCGGGGTGGTCGTGGACGCGGGCAGCTTCGACTTCGGCGCGCACGGCGACCGCTTCCCCGGATTCGTGGAGCCCGACCCCAGCTACCACGGGCTCAGGTACTGGGACGCGCTCGGCCCGGGCGCCTACGCGGCCAAACTCCGCGTGCAGCTGCTGCGCGACACCGGCGCCGCCATCGCCCCGTTCAACTCCTTCCTTGTCCTCCAGGGAATCGAGACCCTCTCGCTGCGGATCGACCGCCACGTCAGCAACACCCAGGCGCTGGCCACGTGGCTGGAGGGGCGCGACGAGGTCGAACGCGTCCACTACGCGGGTCTGCCCTCCAGCCCCTTCCACGCCCTGGCCCAGAAGTACCTGCCCAGGGGTGCCGGGGCGGTCGTGTCCTTCGAGCTGCGCGGGGGAGTGGACGCCGGGCGGGCCTTCGTCGACGGCACCGAGCTGTTCAGCCAGCTCGTCAACATCGGCGACGTGCGCAGCCTCATCGTGCACCCGGCCAGTACCACCCACAGCCAACTGGCTCCCGAGGAACAGGCCGCCGCCGGGGTCACCCCCGGGCTGGTCCGGCTCGCGGTGGGCCTGGAGCACGTCGACGACCTGCGCGCCGACCTCGAACTCGGCTTCCGCGCCGCCAAGGCGCACCAGTGACCGGTCGACCGCGACCGGTGGGTCCGGCCCGTCCGCGCCAGGACGGTCCGGGCCCCGCCCCCGCCCACCGCGTCCCGCCGGGGACCCGCCCCACCCGGGGCGGCTGGCGTGAGGGAGACCCCGTCGGGCGGCGTCGCTGGGTCGGCCTGGAGCACCCCCTGGAACTGGAGTCGGGGGAACACCTGCCCGGGGTACGCCTGGCCTACCAGACCTGGGGGCGGCTCAACTCCCGGCGCACCAACGCGGTGCTCGTGCTGCACGCCCTCACCGGCGACGCCCACCTGACCGGACCACCCGGCCCGGGACAGCCCAGCCCCGGCTGGTGGGAGGGGATCGTCGGTCCGGGCAGGGCACTGGACACCGACCGCCACCTCGTGGTGGCCCCCAACGTCCTGGGCGGCTGCCAGGGCAGCACCGGTCCGTCCTCGAACGCCCCCGACGGCCGCCCGTGGGGGAGCAGGTTCCCGCGGATCACGCTGCGCGACACCGTCCGTGCCGAGGAGGCGCTCGCGGACGCGCTGGGCGTGGACGCTTGGGCGGCGGTGATCGGCGGTTCCATGGGCGGGATGCGCGCCATGGAGTGGGCCCTCACCCACCCCGGGCGGGTCCGCCGGGCCCTGCTCCTGGCCTGCCCGGCGGCCACCACCGCCTGGCAGATCGCCTGTGCCGCCCCGCAGTTGCACGCCGTACGCGCGGACCCGGACTGGTTCGGCGGCGACTACCACTCCACCGGCCGGGCCCCGGTGGACGGCCTCGGGGTGGCGCGCCGGATCGCCCACGTCACCTATCGCGGCGCGGAAGAGTTCGACGCGCGCTTCGGCCGCGCCGCGCAGCGTGGGGAGGACCCGGGTGCCGAGGGGCGGTACGCGGTGGAGTCCTACCTCGACCACCAGGCGTGGAAGCTGGCGCGGCGCTTCGATCCGGCCAGCTACGTGCTGCTCACCGAGGCGATGAACGGGCACGACGTCGGACGCGGCCGCGGAGGAGTGGCGGCCGCGCTGGCCACGTTGCCGGAGCGGACGATCGTCGCGGGGATCGACAGCGACCACCTGTACCCGCTCTCTCAGCAGCGGGAGATCGCCCGCCACCTGCCCCGGCCCGGTCAGGTGCGGGTGATCGGCTCCCCACACGGCCACGACGGGTTCCTCGTCGAGACCGGGCAGGTCGCCGCACTGGTCAGGGAACTGCTCGCCGACGGGTGAGCGCGCTGGTGCCCCGTCACAGACGCCTCGCCCCGGCCCCGGACGGGATCAGGCGGACGCCGCGTCCAGGAGCGCGGTCTCCTCGGCGGTCAGGCGAAGGTCCGCCATGGCCAGCAGCCCCTCAAGCTGGCGGGGCTCACGGGCGCTGGAGAGCACCGAGGTCACCCCGGGGCGCGCGACCAGCCAGGCCAGGGCGACCGTGGACGGCTCCGCCGACCGCTCGGCCGCGATCGTGTCCAGCGCCGCCAGGACCCGCTCACCGCGCGGATCGTCCAGATAGGCGCGGGCGCTGGCGGCCCGGGGGCTGTCGTCCTCCGTCGAACCCGGCCGGTACTTGCCCGTGAGGAAGCCCCGGGCCAGGCCGAAGTAGGGCAGCAACGCCAGTCCCTCGGCTCGGGCGAGCGGCACCAGGTCGTGCTCGATCCCGCGTTCGACCAGGTTGTAGTGCGGCTGCACGCACACCGGGCGGTGCCACCCGTTCCGGTCGCACGCGGACAGCCACTCGCGGATGCGGTCCGGCGCGTGGTTGGACAGACCCACGTACCTGATCCGGCCCTCCTCGACCAGCGCCGAGAAGGCCTCGGCGCTCTCGGCCACGGGCGTCTCGGGGTCGTCGAAGTGCGCGTAGTAGAGGTCGATGGTGTCCACGCCGAGGCGACCCAGGGAGGCCTCGGCCGCGGCCCGGACGTTCCCGGCGGACAGCCCGCGAAAGTCCGGGTGCTGGCTCACCTTGGTGGCGATCAGGGTGCGGTCACGGCCCCGGCTGGCGAGCCACCGGCCGATGACCCCCTCGGACTCTCCGCCGGTGTGCCCCTCGGCCCAGACCGAGTACGAGTCGGCGGTGTCGACGAAGTTGCCGCCCGCCGCGTGGTAGGCGTCCAGGATCGCGAAGGAGGTGGCCTCGTCGGCGGTCCACCCGAAGACGTTGCCGCCCAGGGTCAGGGGGCTGACGCGCAGTTCGGAGGCGCCGAGCTGGCGCAGAGGGGTGTCGTTCATGCTCACCGTTCCGTGTCCGCCCACCTGGTCGTGGGGTGTTCGACCCACGCTAGGGCAGCCGGACACGGGGGTCACGGACGCGCCACGCGGGGAGGACGCTCGTGATGGAAGCGCGGACCTCGGCCCACGATGCGCGAACTCCTCAACGGCCCCAACCGGAAGTTCCGTGAGACGAACACCGACGCGGTTCCGGGGCCCGCGCTCAACCTCGTGCCCGACGACGCCGACGAGTCCGTCGGTGACGAGTGGCGCGGCCGGTGTCTGACCCGTGTGGCTGGCACCGGCCGCGCCCGCTCGTCGGGACTCAGACGCCGTGGGCGGCTCGGCGGTGCTCGGCGTAGCGCTCGCGGACCCGCAGACCCACCTCGGGTGCCTGGCTGGACTCCTCCTCGGGGGCTCCCAGGGGCCACACGGGAGGCTCGGCGGTACCGGCGAGCGTCCAGGCGGCCTGGCGGGCCGCACCGATGGCCACGTACTCGGCGGCGGGCGGCACCACGGTGGGGGCGCCCAACACGAGCGGCGCCACCGCGCGCACGGCGGCCGAACGGGCGCCGCCTCCCACGAGCAGGACGCGCTCGACCGGGACACCGCTCTCGGTCATGGCGGCCAGCCCGTCGGCCAGCCCGCACAGCATGCCCTCCACGGCGGCGCGCGCGATGTTCTCCGGGCGCATGTTGTCCCGGCGCAGGCCGTGCAGCGATCCCGTCGCGTGCGGCAGCTCCGGGGTGCGCTCCCCATCCAGGTAGGGCAGCAGGACCACCCCGTCCGCGCCCGGTTCGGCGCTCAGGGCTAGGGCGTCCAGCCCGGCCAGGCCGGTGCCGAGCATCGCGGCGGTGGCGCTGAGCACGCGCGCGGCGTTCAGGGTGCACGCGAGCGGCAGGAACCGGCCGGTGGCGTCGGCGAACCCGCAGACCGTGCCGGTGGGGTCGTGGGCGGGACGGTCGTGCGCCGCGAACACGGTGCCACTGGTGCCCAGGGAGACCACGGCGTCGCCCGGGCGCAGACCCAGGCCCAGCGCGGTGCCCATGTTGTCGCCGGTGCCGGGGGCGATGACGACGCCCTCCGGGGTGTGGCCCACGGCCTCGGAGGGGGAGGCCACGCGGGGCAGGTCGAGTTCCCGGCCGAACGCGCGCACCAGCAGGTCGGTGCGGTACGCGCCGTCGGAGGGCGACCAGTACCCGGTGCCGGAGGCGTCGCCCCGGTCGGTCGTCGGCGCGGTGCGCGACCCTCCCAGCCGCCAGGTCAGCCAGTCATGGGGGAGCATCACACCGCGCGCCCGCGCGGCCAGGTCGGGCTCGTGTTCGGCGAACCAGCGGAGCTTGCTGACGGTCAGGCTGGCCACGGGCACGTTGCTCACCGCGTCCGCCCAGGCCCTGGGCCCGCCGAGTTCCTCGACCAGGTCGTGGGCGGCCCCGGCGGAGCGGGCGTCGTTCCACAACAGCGCCGGCCGGACGACCTCGCCGTCGTCGTCGACCACCACCATGCCGTGCTGCTGGCCGGCCACGGACACCGCCGAGACGTCGTCGAGCAGTCCCGAGGAGGCGGTGGTCAGCGCCGTCCACCAGTGCGCGGGATCGGTCTCGGTTCCGTCGGGGTGCGGCGCGCGGCCCTCGCGCACCACCTTTCCGGTCGTGGCGTCACACACCACGATCTTGCAGGACTGAGTCGAGCTGTCGATTCCGGCGACGAGTGTCATGTCTGCTCCGTGTGGGTGAGGGGGGTCGAAGCCGTCGTGGAGGTCAGGGCCTCGCTGACTCGACGAGGATGCGTGCCGTCGTGGTGTCGGTGACCAGTGAGGAGATCACCCCGGTCTTGAGGATGGAGTGGATGGCCTGGGTCTTGCCGGTGCCACCGGCCACGGCGATGACCTCGGGGACCGCGCGGAGCTGCTCCAGGGTGATGGCGATGATGCGGGAGGTCAGCTCCGGGGCGATGGGGGCGCCGTGCACGTCCACGGTGCGGGCGCACACCTCCGCCTGGACCCCCTCGCGTTCGAGGGCGGCCCCCTCCGCTGCGGGCAGGGCGTCGCGGACCAGGGAGAGGGTGGGCGACCACGAACCGATGGCCACCACGGCCTTGTCGAGTTCGCCGTAGCGCTGCATGGCGTCGGCCACCTGGGGCTGGCTGCGCAGTGCCTCCGCGGTGGCGGGGTCGGACACCACCAGAGGCGCGTAGATGGGGAAGGCCGGGCCGCGCGCGAGGCTGGCCACCCGCCGCACGAGCTCGACCGAGTTCTCCTCGACCCCGCCGGGCAGCACGCCGGTGAGCTGCACGACCGTGCACCGGGGCAGGTCGCCGAGGGCGAGCGTCATCGCGTTGAGGGTGCGGGAGCAGGCCAGCCCAAGGGTGTCGCCCTCGTCGAGGATCTCGGTCAGGTACTCGGCGGCGATGCGCCCCAGGCTGCGGTGGAGGGCCTCGCCCTCCCCCGCGTGGGCGACCACCACCGCCTGCTTGAGGCCGTAGGCCGTGCTGAGGCGCTGGGAGAGAGCGGTGTCGACCTCGGTGGGTTCGGCGATCTCGATGCGGACGATCCCCACGTCACGGGCCTCCTCGAGGATGCGCGCCACCTTGAACCGGCTGATGCCGAAGTCCTCGGCGATCCGGATCTTGGAGTCACCCGCGAGGTAGTACCTGCGGGCGACCGCGGTGGCGCGGATCAGTTCCGCGGGTCGGAACGCGTGCTTCATCTACGCCCTCCAGTGGTGTCGCTCAAACGAGCGGAGTATTGCCCATTATTGCACCACGGGTTGACCGGTGACACCCGTCACAACTTAAATAAGGCCCGGGCCGCTCATGTGAAGTTCAGTTCGCTCATATGAGCGGCCGGCGTCCGTGGAAGACCGCACGGCCCCCTGTCTCGCGCGGTTCCACGGTCCCCGCCTGCCCAACCCCCAGGAGGAAGTCATGACCACGAAAGCACCGGGAGGCGTGCCGCTCGTCGCGGCGGCCACCGGACTGGCCCTGATCGCCACCGGCTGCTCGGGGGCCGGGGGCGCCGGGGCGGACGGCGACCGGGTGGTCACCGTCGCCACGGTCTCCAACCCGCAGATGGAGGACATCGAGGCGCTCGCGTCCGAGTTCAACGACGCGCACCCCGACATCACGGTCGAGTTCGTGGTTCTGCCCGAGAACCAGCTCCGCGACCGCGTGACCCAGGACATCGCCACCCAGGGCGGCCAGTACGACGTCGTCACCATCGGCACCTACGAGGTGCCGATCTGGGCGGAGAACGAGTGGATCCTCAGCCTCGACGAGTACGCCGCCGACCCGGCCTACGAGATCGACGACATCATCCCCACGGTGCGCTCCGCCCTGTCCCATGAGGACCAGATGTACGGAGCGCCCTTCTACGGCGAGTCCTCGTTCCTCATGTACCGCGAGGACCTCTTCGAGGAGGCGGGCCTGGACATGCCGGAGCGGCCCACCTGGGAGGAGGTCGCCGATTTCGCGGCCGAACTGGACGACCCGGACTCCGGCACCGCCGGGATCTGCCTGCGCGGGGTCCCGGGCTGGGGCGAGCTCCTGGCTCCGCTCAACTCCGTGATCCTCACCTACGGCGGCCAGTGGTACGACGAGGACTGGAACGCCCACCTGGACTCGCCCGAGGTGCAGGAGGCCGTGCAGACGTACGTGGACCTGGTCCGCGACCACGGACAGTCGGGCGCGCCCAACGCGGGCTTCACCGAGTGCCTCACCACCATGGCCCAGGGCGACGCCGCCATGTTCTACGACTCCACCGTCGCGGCGGGCAACCTCGAGGACCCGGACTCCAGCAGTGTCGTCGGTGACATCGGCTACGTCGCCGCGCCGACCATGGAGACCGAGCACGCGGGATGGCTGTGGGCCTGGGCCCTGTCGATCCCCTCGACCTCCACGGACCCCGAGGCCGCGTGGGAGTTCGTCTCCTGGGCCACGTCCAAGGAGTACCACCAGCTCGTCGGGGAGGAACTGGGCTGGGAGCGCGTCCCGCCCGGTTCGCGCGTGTCGACCTACGACATCCCCGAGTACCAGGAGGCCGCCGAGGCCTTCGCCGAGCCCACCTACGACGCCATCGACAACGTCGACGTGGAGCAGCCCGGGGTGCACCCGCAGCCCTGGACCGGGGTCCAGTACGTGTCCATCCCCGAGTTCCAGGACCTGGGCACCCTGGTCTCCCAGGAGATCTCCGCGGCCATCGCGGGGCAGCAGACAGTGGAGGAGGCCCTCGCCAAGTCGCAGGAGTACGCGGACCAGACCGCCGAGTCCGGCGGCTACCGCGACTGAGAACCGCCGGTCCCGGGCGCTGCGCCCGGGACCGGCACCGGTGCCCACCCCACCCAGACTCCTCCGAGGAGGGCCATGACCGTCCAGACCACGCCGGACACGGCGCGGCGCGGGCCCCGAACCCGGGAACTGACCCGGGCGGAGCGATGGCTCAGGCGCGGCCCGCTGCTGCCAGGGCTGCTGTTCGTCATCGCGATGACCCAGATCCCGTTCCTGTTCACCGTCTACTACAGCTTCCAGAGCAGCAACCTGCTGCGCCCCGAGTCGGACTCCTTCGCCGGGTTCGCCAACTACGGCAGCGTCCTCGGGAACCCGCTCTTCCACAACGCCGTCGCCAACACCGTCCTGTTGACCGTCGGCGCCGTCCTGGCCTCGCTGGTCCTCGGTCTGGGGTTGGCGCTCCTGCTCGACCGGGCCTTCCTCGGCCGGGGGATCGTCCGCACCCTGATGATCACGCCGTTCCTGGTCATGCCGGTCGCCGCGGCGCTCCTGTGGAAGACCTCGATGTACCACCCGGTGTACGGCCTGCTCAACTGGGCGCTCTCGCCCTTCGGGGTCCAGGCGGACTGGGTCAACGACTTCCCCCTGCTGTCCATCATCATGGTGCTGACCTGGCAGTGGACCCCGTTCATGATGCTCATCATGCTCGCCGGTCTCCAGAGCCAGTCGCCCGAGGTGCTGGAGGCGGCGAAGGTCGACGGCGCCGGAGCCTTCGCGGTCTTCCGCCGGATCACCTTCCCGCACCTGCGCCGCTTCGTGGAGCTCGCGATCCTGCTCGGCACGATCTACATCGTTCAGACCTTCGACGCGATCTACATGATCACCCAGGGCGGTCCGGGACAGTCGACCACCAACCTGCCCTACTTCATCTACCTTCAGGCCTTCCGCAGCTTCGACGTCGGAGAGGCGGCCGCCGCGGGAGTGATCGTGGTCGTCGCGACCCTGGTCGTGGCCATGTTCGCCCTGCGCGTGGTCTCCAGCCTGTTCGAGGAGGAGACGTGACACCCGTGACCGCACCTCCGGCGGCTCCGTCCTCGGTGACCGTGTCCCGGGACGGCTCCGCCCGGCGCCGCCGCCGGCGCCGTCCCGTACGCCCCCTGGCGGGCATCCTCGGTTGGGCGGCGGGACTGCTGTTCTTCTTCCCGGTGCTGTGGATGTTCCTCACCGGCTTCAAGCAGGAGTCCCAGGCCTCCACCAACCCGCCCACGTTCTTCTTCCAACCGACCCTGGACCAGTACTCGGCGGTGATCGGACGCGATTTCGTCCCCTACCTGCTGAACTCCCTTCAGGCGTCCGTGCTGTCGACGCTCCTCGCCATCGTCCTGGGCCTGCCCGCCGCCTACGCGCTCTCCCTGGTGCGCGTCCCCAAGTGGCGCGACTCGCTGTTCTTCTTCCTGTCCACCAAGCTCCTGCCGCCGGTGGCCATGATCCTGCCGCTGTACGTCATCGCCAGGAACCTGGGCGCGTTGGACGACGCCCGCACGCTCACCCTGGTGTACACGGCGATGAACCTGCCGATCGCGATCTGGATGATCCGGTCGTTCCTGGTGGAGCTGCCCAAGGAGGTCCTCGAGGCCGCCCGGATGGACGGCGCGCGCCGGTTCACGGAGATGCGGCGCGTCATCCTGCCGATGATCGCCCCCGGGCTGGCCGCCACCGCCCTGATCTGCTTCATCTTCGCCTGGAACGAGTTCTTCTTCGCGGTCAACCTGACCGCCACCCAGGCATCCACCGTCCCCGTCTTCCTCGTCGGCTTCATCAGCGGCGAGGGCCTGTACTGGGCCCGACTCTCGGCCGCCTCCACCATGGCGGCCCTGCCCGTGATCCTCGCCGGATGGGCCGCCCAACGCTGGCTGGTCCGAGGCCTTTCTCTAGGAGCCGTGAAGTAATGCGCGCACTCGTCGTCAGCGAACCCGGCCACTACTCCGTCCAGCAGGTGGACGACCCCAAGCCGGGCCCCGGGGACGTGGTCGTCGCCCCGGCCGCCGTGGGCATCTGCGGGACCGACCTGCACATCATCGACGGGGAGTTCGCCCCCACCCCGTACCCGATCGTCCCCGGGCACGAGTTCGCCGGGACCGTGGTCGCGGTCGGCTCGGAGGTCACCGACGTGGCCGTCGACGACCGGGTCGCGGTGGACCCGTCCCTGTTCTGCGGAGAGTGCGCCAAGTGCCTGGTGGGGCGCGGCAACCTCTGCGCGCGGTGGAACGCGGTCGGCGTGACCCGTCCCGGCGCCAGCGCCGAGTTCGTCTCGGTGCCCGCGTCCTCCTGCTACCGCATCCCCGACTCCATGCCCTTCGAGCACGCGGCGCTCATCGAACCCCTCTCGTGCGCCGTGCACGGGTTCGACCTCCTGCCCGGTCGGGTGGGTGAGCACTACCTGGTCTACGGCGCGGGGACGATGGGCCTGCTGATGGCCCAACTCGCCGCCTCCGCGGGGGCCGCCAGCGTGTCCGTGGTCGACCCCAACACCGAGCGCCTCGCCGTGGCGGCCTCGCTGGCGGCCGACGCGGTGGCCGTCGGCGCCGACCAGCTCGACCGCCCCGACTGGGAGGTGGTCATCGACTGCACCGGGGTGGTCCCGGCCATCGAGGACGGCCTGACCCGCGTCGCCCGGGGCGGCACCTTCCAGGTGTTCGGCGTGGCCCCGGCCGAGGCCACCGCGACCTTCTCCCCGTTCCGTATCTACAACGACGAGATCACCGTGGTGGGCTCCATGGCGGTGCTGCACAGCTACGGACGGGCGGTGGACATCATGGCCAAGGGCGTCGTGGACGCCGACACCATGGTCACCGACTCCTTCGCCCTCGACGACTACGGCCAGGCCGTGGAGGCCTTCCGCGCCGGTCGAGGCCGCAAGCTCCAGGTCAACCCGCAGCTGTAGAGGAGAGATCTCACGTGGCATCGGTCAGTTTCGAGAAGGCCACCCACTTCTACCCGGGCTCGGACGCGCCCGCCGTGGACGAGCTGAGCCTGGAGATCGAGGACGGCGAGTTCCTCGTCCTGGTCGGGCCGTCCGGCTGTGGGAAGTCGACCTCGCTGCGCATGCTCGCCGGGCTGGAGGAGGTGGACTACGGGACCATCCGCATCGGGGACACCGACGTCACCGACCTCAGCCCCATGGACCGCGACATCGCGATGGTGTTCCAGTCCTACGCGCTCTACCCGCACATGACCGTCGGTCAGAACATGGGCTTCGCCCTGGAGATGGCCAAGATCGGCAAGGAGGAACGGGCGCGCCGGGTGGCCGAGGCCGCCGAGCTCCTGGACCTGACCCCGCTGCTCGACCGCAGGCCCAAGGCGCTCTCGGGAGGCCAGCGCCAGCGTGTGGCGATGGGGCGCGCGATCGTGCGGGAGCCCCGGGTCTTCCTGATGGACGAGCCCCTGTCCAACCTGGACGCCAAGCTCCGGGTGTCCACCCGCACCCAGATCGCCGAACTCCAGCGCAGGCTGGGGGTCACGACCGTCTACGTCACCCATGACCAGGTCGAGGCCATGACCATGGGGGACCGGGTCGCGGTGCTCAAGGACGGTCTGCTCCAGCAGTGCGACACGCCGATCGGGCTGTACGAGCGCCCGGCCAACGCGTTCGTCGCGGGGTTCATGGGCTCACCGGCGATGAACCTGCGCGAGTTCCCCCTCACGGGGGAGACCGTGCGGGTGGGCGGTCACGACCTCCCGTTGGGCCCCGGTCAGCGGGCCCGCCTGGAACGGGACGGCGCGGACTCGGTCCTGTTGGGTTTCCGGCCCGAGGCGGTGGACCTGGTGGGTGACACCGACGGTTTCCCCATGGAGATCGGTCTGGTCGAGAACCTGGGTGCGGACTGCTACCTGTACGGCGGTATCCCCGGGCATCCGGCCGACAGCGACCTGGTGGTCCGGGTGGCGCCGGACCGTGCCCCGAGCAGCGGGCAGGTGGTCCACCTGCGGGTCAGGCCTGGACAGGTGCACGTCTTCTCGCCGAAGACGGGTGAGCGTCTGGACGAGTGACCCGCGCCATGGCCGTGTCGGACCCTTCTCCCTTGCCTTGGTAAAGTCGCGTCAATAAACTTGAGCGCAGAAAACTCAAGGACGAGGGGAAGTGGTCCGATGCGCGTCACGGATGTCTTCGCGGGTACCGCCGAGCGGATCGACGAGCACCTGTGGGCCCAGTTCGAGGCCGAGCCCGTGGCCCGTGTGGACAGCGGCCGTCGTGGCGGCGACCTCGTGGTCGAGGTCGAACTCGCCCCGGGCGTCGACCCCCGAGGAGTGCGGGTCCGCCACGAGGGCGACACCCTCGTCCTCGTGCGGAGCCGGGACCGCGCACCCCTGTACCGTGTGGTTCTTGACGCCCCCGTCGGTCGTGCCTCCCTTCGCCGCACCCCGCGCGGGCTCACCGTCACCGCGCCCCTCACCGGACCCGCGCCCGCGGCCGTGCGCCCCGGGCTGAGCCCTCGTCTCGCTCGGATCTCCCGTCTGCGCATCGCCCTGGCCGGGTTCGTGGCCCGTCTCCGGGCCGCGCTCACCCGCTGACCCGGGGCCACGGCCCCGTCGGCGACCGAGTCCCATCACGAGGAAGCGCCCCCGACCGGTTCGGGGACCCTCCTCCAGTCGAGGAGAAGTCCTCGCTCCGCCGTGCCCTACTCCGACGGCGCCACTGTGGCGAAGCCGCCCCTGTGGTAGAGCAGTGGAGGGCGGGGGTCCGCCAGAACCAGGGTGTGGGTCACCTCGCCGACGACCAGCCAGTGGTCGCCGATCAGCCGGGTGTCGAAACGCGTGCAGACCAGGTGTGCCACCGCCCCGTCCAGCAGCGGGACCCCGTCCGGGCCCGGACGCCAGGACGTCGGGTGGGCGAACCTGTCGACTCCCTTGCTCGCGAACCGTACGGCGACGTCCTCCTGCCCCTCACCCAGGAGGTGCACCCCGAACTCACCCGCTCGGCGCAGGGTCGGCCAGGTGGTGGACGCGTCGGCGACGTAGAAGGAGATGAGCGGGGGATCGAGGCTGACGCTGGTGAAGGACGTGGCGGTCAGCCCCACGGGCGTTCCCCCGACGCTCGCGGTGATGACGACCACCCCGGCCGGGTGGTGGCGCATGGTCGCACGGAACCGGTCCGCCTCGGCCCGAGTGTGGGCCGGGGTACGCGCGGTCTCGGTGACACTCAACGGACTCTCCCTACTGGGGCGGCGGTCAGACGGTGGTGGTCCTGTGTCGCAGGGCGGTGCGCAGGGCGGGGGTGGACCTGTGGGCCCACGGCTCCAGTACCGCGTCAAGCCGTGGGGCGGGACCCCCTTCGGCGGGAACGGTGTCCTGGAGCAGGGCCAGTCCCGAGGTCGGCACCGTGGCTCCGAGTTCCAGGAGCAGCGGGCGCAGGTGTACGTCCACGGCCAGGGTGTGCGCGGGGGAGGCCATCACGAGGACGGGGACGGCCGTGACCCCCTCCAGCCCGCCGGACGGAAGCAGATCCAGGAAGACCTTCAGCAGCCCGGTGTAGGTGGCCTTGTAGGTGGGGCTGGCCACGACCAGCAGGTCGGAACCGCTCACCCGTTCGAGGGCCGAACGCACGTCCAGCGTGGGGCCGGGGGTGAGCAGCAGCGGCGAGAGGTCCGCCAGCTCCAGGACCTCCGGCTCCGGAGGCAGCCCGGCTGCACGTGCGGCGTGGTGCGCCACGGCCCGGGCGGCGGTGGCGGTGCGGGAGCCCCGGCGCGGGTTCCCGACGAGGACGGTGGTGGTCATGACGGCTCCGGAACTGAGGAGGGGCGGGTTCAGGGCGCGGCGGGCGCCGGCCCCGGGGAAGGGGCGGGGGGGGGGGGGTCTGGGGGCACCCCGCCGGCGGGGGGGCGCCGAACGCCGCGGTCTCGGAGGCGGGGGGGCCACGCCCCGCCCCACCACGGAGGCTCCCC
>NZ_LAVM01000004.1:0-110689 GCF_001083815.1 Nocardiopsis sp. SBT366
GTGCGGGGCGGGGGAGTCCGGGGTGTGGGTCATGCTCCCTTTCTAGCCTTTGGGTCCGCGGTGGATCGTGACGCAAGTGTGGCGATCCCGGGCCGTCAGGAGTGAAGAAGGCGGACTAAGTTCTCATTTGCCACATAGAGAACGAAAGTCAGCGTCATGCCCCCACGTATCGCCGCCGCCCCCTGGGCGACGGTCCTCCTCTTCCTGCCCCTCGTCGGCTGCGCACCGGCCCAGGACCTCCTGGACCGCGCCGTGCCCGGAACGGGCGTTCTCACCCAGCTGGACCCCGTCGACCGGGTGGACCGGGACGCCCCCTTCGCGGGTAGCCCCGCCGAGGACTACGGGCTGGGTTTCCCCGTACCCGAGGCCGAGGCGGTCGGTCCCTACTCCCAGGAGCAGGTCGAACGCTCCTACGCCCACACCCAGGAGCTGCTGGAGGCGGTCTACCTCAACGAGGACGCCGTGTTCGGTGAGGACAACAGCGAACTCACCGGACTCCTCACCGGACAGACCCTGGAGTGGTACCTGGACAACCTCGGTAACAAGGACCACGAACTCAACAGCCGCCACCTGCCCTTCAACCTCACCCACGGCACCGCCGAGCCGATCGGGGACGAGGTGCGCGTGGACGGCGCGATGCGCGCGGAGGCGACCCGGGACGACCAGGGGTGGGACTACCTCTCGGTGGTCACCGAGTACACGATCGTGCACCCGGTCGCCCGGCCCGGCGGATCGGCCTCCACCCGCCTGGTCACCTCGCACATCGGCGAGGTCGGCTTCTACGACGTGGGCGCGGAGGAGCTGGAGGCGGCGCCGATGTGGTCGCGCGCGGTGGCGCCCGTGCACTGCGTGGAGGAGTACACCTTCACCCCCAGTTATGGGGACGACCACCCCGAGGGGGATCAGCCCAAGGGGGCGGTCGAGGACGCCTACGACCTGGAGGCCTCACGGGACCTGGAGCGGTGCGGGTCCGTCAGGGACACCTGACCGGCGCCCGTCGGGGCCCCTTCCGGGAGGCTCCCGACGGACGCGTTGTCATCCGGCCAGGCGCTTGAGGAGGTCCGGAAGGTCTGCCTCGTGCGCGACCGTCAGGCGCCTGGTCGCGCGGGTCACCGCCACGTACAGGTCGTTGGCGCCCCGCGGCTGCGCCAGCAGTTCCTCCGGGCGGACCACGATCACGGAGTCGAACTCCAGCCCCTTGGACTGCGTCGCGGACAGCACCACCACGGCGTCCCCCGCTGCGTCGCGCGCGCCCGAGTCCATGCGCAGCGCGCCCGGCAGAGCCTCCCTCACCCCGGCGAGGGAGGCGTCGGAGGTGACGACCGCGACGCGGCCCTCTCCGACGGCCCTTCGCTCCTCGGCGACCAGCGCGGGCAGGTCGCCGAGGCCCGCGATCCGAGCGGCGCGGGGGGCGTCGCCCTCCTCGCGAACGGACTCGGGGACCTTCTGGTCGGGGGCGGCCTCGCGCAGCACGTCGGCGGCGACGGCCATGATCGGCGCGGGGGTCCGGTAGTTGACCCTCAGGTGCTCCACGTGCACCTTGCCCGGGGCGTACGACTGCAGGGCGGCGTCCCACGAGTCGGTCCCCGCCGCGCTGCCGGTCTGGGCGACGTCGCCGACGACGGTCAGGGACCGGGTCGGCACCCGGCGCATCACCGTGCGCCAGGCCATCGGGGACAGTTCCTGGGCCTCGTCCACGATCACGTGCCCGTAGGCCCAGTCGCGGTCCGCGCCGGCCCGGTCCGCGGTGCTCAGGACCGGTCCGGAGTCGTGGTGGCGGTCGGCGAGCAGGTGCGCGTCCAGCCCCTCCTGCGGATCCTCGGTCAGTCCGGTGAGGTCCAGGACGCCCTGCGCGTACCGGACCCGCTCCTCGTGCTCCGCGTGCTCCCGCCGTTGACGGGCCCGCAGGCGGCTGTCGTCCCGGCCGAGGAGGTCGGCCGTCTCGTCCAGCATCGGTACGTCCTCGACGGTCCAGGGCGCCCCGGCCGGGCGCGCCAGGCGCTCGGCCTCCGCGACCCCGGCCCGCGCCCCCACCCTGAGCAGGGCCTCGGGGTCGGCGTACAGGTCGCGTAGCAGCTGTTCCGGGGTGAGGTCGGGCCACAGGGCGTCCAGCGCCCGCTGGACGGGTTCCTCCTGCCAGAGCCGTGCTCCCACGTGCGGGAGGTCCTCGTCCGAGACCGGTCGGCTGAGCGCCTGGGACTCGACCCGCGCGAGCTCGCCGAGCAGCGTGTTCACCAGGTACTTGCGGGCGGTGTTGTGCGGCAGCGGCAGGTTCCGGGTGGTCTCCAGCACGTGTTCGCACACGTGGGCGGGCACGACGAGGGTGCCCGCGTCGGTCTCCACGCGCAGGTCCGCCTCACCGAAGGCGTACCGGGGTGTGCGCTGCCGGTCCGCCACCGCAGCGCCCAGGAGCGCCACCATCCGGGGGGATCCCTTGATCGCGGCGATCGCGTGGGGGTCGTGCTCGGAGGCCTCCACGCCGGGGAACAGCTCGCCGACCGTGCGCATCACCACGTCGGTCTCCCCGAGGGAGGGCAGGACGTCGCCGACGTAGCGCAGGAACGCCGGGTTGGGGCCCACCACCAGGACACCTCGGCGTTCCAGGACCCGGCGGTGCGTGTAGAGGAGGTAGGCGGCGCGGTGCAGGGCCGCGACGGTCTTTCCGGTGCCCGGGCCGCCCTGGACGACCAGGACTCCGGCCAACTGTGCGCGGATGACCCGGTCCTGCTCGGCCTGGATGGTGGAGACGATGTCGGCCATGCGTCCGGTGCGGCCCCGCTGGAGGGAGGCGAGCAGGGCCGCCTCGCCGACCAGCTGACGGCGGTCGCCCTCGGTGAGGCCGTCGGCGTCGAAGACCTCGTCGTCCAGCCCGACGACCCGCCTGCCGCGAACCCTGAGGTGACGCCGCCGGGTGATCCCCTCCGGGGCGCTGGGTGTGGCCGCGTAGAAGGGGCGGGCGGCCGGGGCCCGCCAGTCCACGAGGATGGTGTCGTACTCGGCGTCGCGCAGGCCGATCCGTCCCACGTAGCGCGCCTCGGTGTCACCGGGGCCGTGGGAGACGTCGATCCGGCCGAAGCACAGACCCTCCTCGACCGAACCGAGCTGGGCACTGCGGCGCGCGTGCTCGTAGGAACGGGTCTCGCGTTCCACGATGGCGGCGTACCCGGAGCGTTCCTGGAGGTGGGCGTCGGCCAGCCGCTGGCCGGTCCGTGCGCGCAGGGCGTCGAGGCGTTCGTACATGGCGCTGACGCGGGCCTGCTCGACCGTGACCGCGGCCTCCTCAGCGGAGGGCGTCGAACGGTCGTATTGACAGGAGTCCATCTGGTGGCTATCCTTGCGATTAGGAAGTGCTGTGATGGTGTGTTGAAGAGGCACGGCTGCCGTAGCCTAGCAGACCGTCATCACGCATGCCAGTCCGCCCTCGCGCGGACGAGGGCCGAACCCTCCCCCGGAACCGGGTGGGGGTTTTCGTGTTCGGGCCCACCCGCCGCCGCGTACCCGCTACACTCGGCCCATGCGAACCAGCCCGACCAACCAGGGACAGTGGTGGCGCCGCTCCTAGGCGGCGCACCGACAGTTCGCGTTCCACGAACACCGCAGCGACCGCCCCCAACCGGCGGTCGTTTGTCGTATCCAACGGCCCCGGACGGCGATGACCACCGACCGCAGAGCGCCAAAGGACCCCGGCCGTGAAGCCCAGCGACGCACAGACCACCACGTACCGCACCCCGAGCGGCGTGACCGTCCGACGCAACGCCACCCCCTGTGACCCCGAGATCCTCACCGGACTCGTCACCTCCCTGGAGGACCGCCGGGGCGGGGTCCTCTCCTCGGGGATGGAGTACCCGGGCCGCTACGACCGCTGGCACCTGGGGTACGTGGACCCCTGCCTGGAGATCAGCACCCGGGGGCGCCGGGTCACCGCCACCGCCCTCAACGACCGGGGCCGGGTGCTGCTGCCCGTCCTGGCCGACGCGCTCGACACCGTTCCAGGAAGGAGCGACCGCGAGCAGAGCGCCGACCACGTCGCCGTCACGGTCCCCGATCCCGATCCCGACGCCTTCTTCACCGAGGAGGAGCGCAGCCGCCGTCCGAGCGTGTTCACAGCCCTGCGCGCCGTCGTCGCGGCCCTGCGCAGCCCGGAGGACTCCAACCTGGGCCTGTACGGAGCCTTCGGTTACGACCTCGCCTTCCAGTTCGAGCCGGTCCAGCGACACATTGACCGTGACCCCACCGACCGCGACCTGGTCCTGCACCTGCCCGACGCCGTCGTGGTCCGCGACCGCAAGCGCGAGACGTGTGTGCGCTACACCTACGAGTTCACCGTCCCCGCCACCGAGGAGCGCGCGGAGGCCACCACGGAGGGGCTGCCCCGCGAGACCGGCCCGACCCCGCCCGTGGTCGCCGCCGAGGTCCCGCCCGGCCCCCAGCCCGGCTCCTACGCCCAGGTGGTGGCCGAGGCCAAGCAGCGGTTCCGTCGCGGTGACCTGTTCGAGGTGGTCCCCGGTCACCGCACCTACGCCCGGTGCACGTCCCCGGCGCGCTTCTACGAACTGCTGCGCGAGCGCAACCCCGCGCCCTACGAGTTCTTCTTCAACCTGGGCGAGGGCGAGTACCTCGTCGGCGCCTCCCCGGAGATGTTCGTTCGGGTCACCGGCGAACCCGGTACCGGCCAGAGGGTGGAGACCTGTCCGATCTCCGGGACCATCCGCCGAGGGGAGGACGCCCTGGGCGACGCCGAGAACATCCAGGAGCTGCTCTCCTCGGTCAAGGAGAAGTCCGAGCTCACCATGTGCACGGACGTGGACCGCAACGACAAGTCACGCGTGTGCGAACCGGGCAGCGTCAAGGTGATCGGCCGCCGTCAGATCGAGATGTACTCACGACTCATCCACACCGTCGACCACATCGAGGGCACTCTGCGGCGTGACTTCGACGCCCTGGACGCCTTCCTCACCCACATGTGGGCGGTCACCGTCACCGGGGCCCCCAAGACCTGGGCGATGCGGTTCATCGAGCAGCACGAGACCAGCCCCCGCCGCTGGTACGGCGGTGCCGTCGGGGTGGTCAACTTCGACGGCTCCATGAACACCGGCCTCACCCTGCGCACCGCCCACATCCGCGACGGCGTGGCGGCCGTGCGCGTGGGAGCGACGCTCCTCTACGACTCCGACCCCGAGGCGGAGGAGAAGGAGACCTTCCTCAAGGCCCGCGCGCTGCTGGAGACCCTGGCCCTGGGGGAGGAGCTCGCTGACGGCCCGCGGGAGGTCCACCCCGAGCCCGTCACCGCACCGCAGCCCGGGGCGGGCATGAAGGTGTTGCTGGTGGACCACGAGGACTCCTTCGTCAACACCCTCGCCGACTACGTGCGCCGCCACGGCGCGGAGGTCACCACCGTCCGCTACGGGTTCGCCCCCGATCTTCTCGACCGGCTCGCCCCGGACCTCGTGGTCCTCTCGCCCGGGCCCGGTCTGCCGGTGGACTTCGCCATGTCGGACCTGCTGGACACCCTGGCCGCCCGCGGCCTGCCGGTGTTCGGGGTGTGCCTGGGTCTTCAGGGGATGGTCGAGCACGCCGGGGGAGAGCTGCGCACCCTGGCCGCGCCCGTGCACGGAAAGCCCGGCCGCGTCCGGGTGTCCGGCGGGCGGCTGCTGTCCGGCCTGGGTGAGGACGACGCCTTCCCCGCCGCCCGCTACCACTCCACCTACAGCACCCCGGACCTGGTGAAGCACTTCGAGGTCACCGCGGTCCTGGACGGCGAGCCCGGGGAGGAGCCCGTGGTCATGGCGATCGAGGACCCGGTGGCGCGCTGGTACGCGGTGCAGTTCCACCCGGAGTCGATCCTCACCGCCAGCGTCGGTGAGGGCGTCGTCGCCCGTGTCCTGGAGCTCGCCCGAGGGTGAAACCCGTGGTGGCGGCGGTACGACCTGTGTCACAGTGACCGCCGCTCACCTGGAACGATGTCGCGCGACAACAATTATCTCAGGGATACTGTTTGATCGGATCGTGACCGGACAGGGGTGGCGTATGGGTATTTTGCTTACGATCCTCGGTATCGTCCTCATCGTCTCCGGCGTCCTCGGTGTGCTGCGCGGTCAGCTCCTCTGGGGCATCGTCGCCATCGTCATCGGCCTGTTCGTCGCGCCGGGCTACTTCTACGGGATCTGACTCACAGGGGGCGTACGCCCCCGCCGGACCGGCGAGGGGCCGGGTGTCCGACCACGCTCAACCGCGTGTCGGTCACCCGGCCCCTCGGCTTGGGCCCCCGACACCGGACCGAACACGGCTGACCAGCGGGACGTGTACCCTCGGGAGAGGTCAATCGGCCCCGCCCCACACACGCTCCCGTGCTCCGGAACATCCCTGGTCGCGGCCATGACGCGTGCCCTGGGCGGGGGAGTTGCTAGGAGAGGGTGCCGTGAAGAAGGTCGAGCCCCAGGTCCGCCTGGTTGCACGTCCGCAGGTGGACTACGACGCGATCGCCGACTACCTCAAGGAGGTCGGCGGCGAGGCGTGGATGGAGCGGTTCGACCGGGGTGACCTGGACGCCCACCTCAACGACCCCCAGAACCTCGCCGAGTTCGCCGGGCGCCTGTGCTACCGCTCGTGGGAGCCGGGCCTGAACCCGAACGTCACGCGGGTGCGCAAGGACCAGGACGCCTACCTGGGCAACATCCTGGCGAGCCTGCACGGTTCGGTCCTCGAGCACGTGAGCTTCAGCTTCGTGCTGCACAACGTCTCGCGGGTGCTCACCCACGAACTCATCCGCCACCGGCCGGGCGTGGCCGTCTCGCAGGAGTCGCTGCGCTTCGTCCGCCTGACCGACCTGCCCTTCTGGTTCCCCGAGTGGGCCGAGGAGGACCCGGAGCTGATGGAGCGCGCCAGCGCCATGCTCCAGCAGATGGAGGACTTCCAGTTCTGGATGGCCGAGCACTTCGGCCTGGACGACGACGGCGTGAAGTTCGCGGAGAAGAAGCACAAGACCTCCTTCATGCGCCGCTTCGCCCCCGAGGGCGTGGCGACCGGGCTGGTGTGGACCGCCAACGTGCGCACGCTGCGGCACACCCTGGAGGCCCGTACGGCTCCTGGCGCGGAGGAGGAGATCCGTCTCCTGTTCAACCTCATCGGCGAGACGCTGAAGGCGGAGGCCCCCGCTCTCTTCGGCGACTACACCGTCGAGGACGGTGTGTGGGTGCCCCAGCACCGCAAGGTCTGACCGTTCCACTCCGAGCGCCCGTCCCTCGCCGAGGGGCGGGCGCCGTGTTGTCCACGGGGTGTGCCACGCGTCAACGGCCGTGCTACGGCTCGTCATCGGGGGTTCATCGGAGTCGCCGCAGGCCAAGTGGGGTTTTATGGTCGGCACTTCCTTGTTCAGGGAGTGACCGAAAGGCCTTTGCGGGCTGTGTGACGGGGTAGGGCCCCGGCGAGTACGGGGCACACGTCCCGTTGCCGTGAACCAGGAGGGGATGCTCCGTGACAGGCGAACTCGTACCAGAGAACCTGGTCGGTCACCGCGTGCTCGACGCCGAGGGCGCCCACGTGGGGAAGATCAACCAGGTGTTCCTCGACGACAGCACCGGGGAAGCGACCTGGGTGTCGGTCCACACCGGAATGTTCGGCATGAGGGAGACCCTCGTGCCGCTCCAGGGGGCTCGTCCCGTGGAGGAGGACATCCAGGTCCCCTACGACAAGGCGGTCGTCAAGGAAGCCCCGCAGGTCGACGCCGAGCGGCACATCACCCCGGAGGACGAGGCCCTCGTCCGCGACTACTTCGCGAGGCAGGGTGGGTTCCCCCGGCAGGCCCAGGGGGAGGGTGACACCCGAATGGCGGACCCGGGCACCGGGACCGCGGAGGGGGCCGCTTCCGGCGCCGCCATGACCGGGGGGACCGGCAGCCACGGTGACTTCGCGGACCGGCGTGAGGGCCGGGGAGACGAGCCGCAGGCCGGTGACCCGTTGGAGCGGTTCCGGCCCGACGAGCGGTTGGGCGGTCCCGGCGCGGGCGACACCGACGACCTCTCCGTCCTCCGTCACGAGGAGCGGGTGGACATCGGGGTCGAGCGCCGCGAGGGCGGGCAGGCGCGCATGCGCAGGCACGTCGAGACCGAGCGCTTCGAGGAGACGGTCCCGCTGCACCACGAGGAGCTGGAGGTGGAGCGGCGACCCATCACCGATCCGTCGCAGGTGCCCGATCCCGGGCACATGGAGGAGGACGAGCGGACCTTCACGCTCTACGAGGAGCGTCCGGTCGTCTCCAAGGAGGAGGTGCCGGTCGAGGAGGTCCACGTCCGCAAGCGGGACGTCACCCACGAGGAGCACATCGAGGGCGAACTCCGCAAGGAGCGCATCGACTTCGAGGACGAGGACGGTATCCCGCCCAGGGGTCCTGACAGCGCTCCGTGACGACGCGCGTACACGCTACCTCCGAGTGGCCCCTTCCAGGAGGGGCCACTTGCTCGTGCGTGCCCCCTTCCTCGCTATTTTTGGTATACCGCTAGCAGGAAGGCTGTCATGACCGAGCAGAAGCCCCCCACGATCTTCCGCGACGTACGCCCCATGGGCGGCGCCCCTGTTGACCTCGTGGTGGTCGAAGGAGCGGTGTCCGACCGCCTCCCCACGGGGGACGCCGAGGTGGTCGACTGCGGCGGGCGCATCGCGTTGCCCACGCTGGTCGACGCGCACATCCACCCGGACAAGACCTCCTGGGGTGAGCCCTGGTACTCGCGCCGCCCCGCAAGGGGGATCGCGGAGCTGGGAGAACAGGACGCCGAGTTCTTCCGGAACTGCCCCAGCCCCGTGGCCGACCGAGCCGAACGCCTCATGGGCCACGCCGTCACCCGCGGCACCCGGGCGATGCGCGCGCACGCGGACGTCGCCCCCGCCTACGGGCTGGACGGTCTGCACGGCGTTCGTGAGGCCGCCCGCCGTCTGGCGCACGCGCTGGACGTGCGGATCGTCGCCTTCCCCCAGCACGGGGTCCGCCGCGCTCCCGGCACGGACGCCCTGTTGGAGGAGGCGCTGCGCACCGGCGCGGCCGACCTGATCGGCGGGATCGACCCCGAGGGCTTCGACGACGACCTTGACGGCCAGCTCGACCTCGTGTTCGGGCTCGCCGACCGGTACCGGGCGGGTGTCGACATCCACCTGCACGACAGCGGCTCCGTGGGCTCTCGCACCATGTGGGCGATCATCGAACGCACCCGGGCGCTGGACATGGGCGGCAGTGTCACGGTCAGCCACGCCTTCGGGGTGACCCCGGCAGCCGAGGACTTCGAGGCCGTGGCCGCCGGTCTCGGCGAGGCGGGGATCGCGCTCACCACCGTGGCCCCGGACCCGTCCCGGGTCCTGCCGGTGGCACGGCTGCGCGAACACGGCGTGCGAGTCGGCGTCGGCTCGGACGGGGTCCGCGACTCCTGGAGCCCGTTCGGCGACGCCGACATGCTGCACCGCGCCCACCTGCTGGCCAGGGCGCTGCGTGCGCGTTCGGACGACCAGCTCTCGGACGCCTTCCTGACCGCCGCGCACGACGGGGCGTCCCTGGTCGACCTGCCCCGGACCGACTTCGCGCCGGGTGCCCCAGCCGACTTCCTCCTGGTGGAAGGCGAGTGCCTGCCGCAGGTTGTGGTGGACCTGCCCCGGCGCCACGCGGTCGTCCGCGCGGGCCGTGTCGTGGCCCGTGAGGGCGGTCTCCTCTGACGGCTCGCCTCTGCCGCGCGGAAGCCGGAAGAAATCTGAAAGCCTTGCGCACTAGGTTTCCTGACTGACGGACACCGGGGCGGCGGTGACGACTCCATGAGCCCCCGGTGAGGACGTGGACCCGGGCTCTGCCACCCGGGTACCCCGGAGCGGTCAGGACGGGACCGCTCGTTCGTTCGGGCCGGTCAGGACGGGACGGGCCCGTGCACGTGGGGGCGGCGGTGGGTGGGAAGAGCGCCGACCGCCGTCCCGCCAGCCCTCCCTCACTTTGTCCCCGCCCCGAGCTAGGGTCGTGGCCCGCGCCCGGAGCGTCCGGGCGTGATGGAGCCAGGGAGGGCCCCATGAACGAGGACCGCCAGGGGAACGAGCGGATCGACCGGGCCGAGAGGGTCGTCGCGGCGCCGCCGGCCACGGTCTACCGCGCGCTGACCGACGGTGAGGCCCTGGAGGCCTGGCTGCCCCCGGAGGGCATGGGGGGCCGGATCGAGAACTTCGACCCCCGGCTCGGGGGCGGGTTCCGCATGGTGCTCACCTACGGCGAGTCCGACGCCGGACACGGCAAGTCCTCGGAGACCACCGACGTCACCGAGGTGCGGTTCGACGAACTCGTGCCGGGGGAGAGGGTCGTGCAGTCCGTCGACTTCACCTCCGACGACCCCGCCTTCCTGGGGACGATGGTCATGGCCTGGCGGATGGAACCCGTCCCCGAGGGCACACGGGTGACCATCGAGGCGACGGACGTGCCCCGGGGCATCCGGCCCGAGGACCACGAGGTCGGTCTGGCCTCGTCACTGGCCAACCTCGCCGGGCACGTCGAACCCTGACCCGTCCGCGTCACGGCCCCGTGCCCGGTCCGGACGTTCCCGCCGTGAGGAAGGGGCGCCCTCGAGGGTGTCAGCGCGTGACCCGCGCCGGGGGTCCCTGGTGTGTCCTCCCTGGTCGGGACAGACCGGGCGCTTAGGGTCGCTCTTGTCGGCCGCCGACACGGAGGGGGAACGCGATGAGCGAGGACGTGGGCGCGGAGATCACCGAGGAGGAGGTCTCCGGCACGGAGGACGGGCACGGGGAGGCCCCCCGCGCCGAGCCCGAACCGCGCGGACGCGAGGCCGCACCCGGACGGGGCCACACCATCGTCGTGGGCGCCGGAATGGCCGGTCTGGCCGCCGCGGACCGCCTCGCGGAGCAGGGCGAACGCGTCACCGTGGTCGAGGCCAGGGACCGCACCGGGGGGCGTATCCACTCGTTGAACGCCTGGGAGGGTGCGACCCTGGACGTGGGGGCCTCCTGGATGCGCGGCGAGGAGAACAACCCGCTCTCCCGCCTCGTGGAGGAGGTGGGCGCGCGCACCGCCGTGTTCAACCGCTCCACCGAGACCGCCTACGACCCCAAGGGCCGCAGGCTCCTGTTCGACCGGCACCGCCGCAACCTGGAGGACGTCAACCTCCTCCACGAGCACATGTACTGGGCGACGGTCGGCGCCAGCCCGGAGGAGTCGATGGAGGAGGGCATCGACCACGCCCTCTACGACGCCAACCTCGTGCGCTCCCGGGCCAGGGACGCCGCCGAGATCGTCCACCGGATCGCCGAGGCCGACCACGGGGCGGACGCCGAGGAGGTCGCCTTCGCGGCGGTCGCCTCCCGGCACGAGTTCAGCGGCGACGACGTGGTCTTCCCCGACGGCATGAGCCAGCTCACCGACCACCTCGCCCGTGGGCTGGACGTCCGTCTGGAGCACGTGGTCCTGGCGGTGTCCCACGACGACGAGGGGGTCGGCGTGCGGGTGGACACCCCCGACGGCGAGGAGACCCTGACCGCGGACCGGGTCCTGGTCACCCTGCCCATCGGGGTCCTCCAGTCGGGCCAGGTCGACTTCACCCCGGAACTGCCGGAGGACAAACGCGACGCCGTGGCGCGGCTGGGCAACGGTCTGCTGGAGAAGCTGTTCCTGCGCTTCGACGACGTGTTCTGGGGTGACGCCGAGGTCCTGGTCCACCTGGGCACCGAGGAGGGCACCTGGTTCCACTGGTACGCCGGTCAGAACGTCTACGGCCAACCCATCCTGGTCAGCCGCAACGGCGGCAACGCGGCGCGGTTCCTCTCGGGCATGGGAGACGGGGACGTGGTCGAACACGCCATGGCCTCCCTGCGCGGCATGTTCAAGAAGGCCCCGGACCCGGTGGACCACTACCTCACGCACTGGATGGACGACCCCTTCGCGCGGGGCGGGTTCTCGTTCACCGCCGTCGGCGCCGGGGACGGGGACCGCGTTGCCCTGGGAGACCCGGTCGGCGACCGCCTCTTCTTCGCGGGCGAGGCCACCGAGATCGAGCACACCGCCACCGTGCACGGCGCCCTGCTTTCCGGGCGACGGGAGGCCGACCGCATCCTCGACCTCGGCTGAACCACCACCGGAGCGTGCGTCCGCGCAGGTCGCACCCGGGTCCCGGGCGAAGTCCGTACACGGTACGATCAGCGGGAGGCCGTCCGTCCGGGCACCCGGTTCCGGTGGGGCACGAGGTGGCGGGCAACGACGGCCCCGCCCGTTATCGTTGGCGGTATGGGGCGATCCGGCGAAGAAGGCAGACACGAGGCGGGGGGCAGCGTGGCCAGCCCGGTGGTCAGTGACCGCATCTGGACGGTTCCCAACCTGTTGAGCATGCTCCGGTTGTTGGGTGTGCCGCTGTTCCTCTGGCTCATCCTGGTGCCCCAGGCCGACTGGTGGGCACTGCTCGTGCTCGCCCTGGCCGGGCTCAGCGACTGGCTGGACGGCAAGATCGCCCGGGCCTGGAACCAGGCCACCAAACTCGGACAGATCCTCGACCCGCTCGCCGACCGCCTCTACATCTTCGCGGCCCTGCTCGGACTGGTCCTGCGCGGCATCATCCCCTGGTGGCTGATGGGCATCCTGGTGCTGCGCGACGTCCTCATCCTCGGTGCGCTCCCGCTGCTGCGCCACTTCGGCTACGGGCCGCTGCCGGTCAACTTCGCGGGCAAGGCCGCCACCCTCTGCCTGCTGTACTCCTTCCCTCTACTGTTCATCGCCGGATACGCGTCCCTCGTCGGAGATGTGGCCCGGATTACAGGTTGGGCCTTCGCGCTGTGGGGAACGGCTCTGTACTGGTGGGCCGGACTGCTCTACGCCGTACAGGGACTGCGTCTGATCGACCAGACCCGCCGCGACGAACGCGCTGATCACACGGGTTCCCCCACGGGTGCCCGGGACAGCGACCCCGCACGCGGCAACGGCGTGGACCGTCCCGATCCGTCCGCTCCGGCGTCCGCTGACGGCGCGCCCGGTGCGGAACCCGAGGGCCCGGACGGACCGGGCCTGCCGGACCAGGGCCAGGCCGCGCCCTGATCCACCGAACGAACCGGCGGACCGGCTCACCAGAGTCCTGTCGGATCGAAAGGGAGTGTCGTCTCCGCAATGAGAACATGTCCCACCGCGCACGACCGTGCGCGTTCCGAGAAACCATCCTTCGCTGCGTCTCCTGACGGCCCCGCCGTTCGGAGGTGCGCGCGATGACCGCACCCGACTCCGCGCCCGTTCCCCCGAACGAGGGCGCACCCACCGCACCCCCCATGAAGGCCGTGGTGATGGCGGGGGGCGAGGGCACACGCCTGCGCCCGATGACCGCCAACCAGCCCAAACCGCTCCTCCCGGTCGTCAACCGACCGATCATGGAGCACGTACTTCGCCTGCTGCGCAAGCACGGGTTCACCGAGACCGTGGTCACCGTCCAGTTCCTGGCCACACTCATCCGCAACTACTTCGGTGACGGCGAGGAGCTCGGCATGAAGCTCCACTACGTCGCCGAGGAGGTGCCGCTCGGCACCGCGGGCAGCGTCAAGAACGCCGAGGAGCACCTGCGCGGCGAACCGTTCATCGTCATCTCCGGTGACGCGCTCACCGACATCGACCTCACCGACATGGTCCGGTTCCACAAGGAGCGCGGCGCCAAGGTCACGATCGCCCTCAAGCGGGTGCCCAACCCGCTGGAGTTCGGGATCATCATCGTCGACGAGCAGGGGCGCATCCAGCGCTTCCTGGAGAAACCCACCTGGGGCCAGGTCTTCTCCGACACCGTCAACACCGGCATCTACATCATGGAACCGGAGGTGCTCGACCGCGTCGCCGAGGGCGAGGTGGTCGACTGGTCCGGTGACGTCTTCCCCGAACTGCTGGAGGAGGGCGCACCCCTGTACGGGTACGTCGCCGACGGCTACTGGGAGGACGTGGGCACCCACGAGAGCTACCTCAGCGCGCAGGCGGACGTGCTCTCGGGCAAGGTCGACGTCGAGATCGACGGCTTCGAGGTCTCGCCCGGAGTGTGGATCGGCGAGGGCGCCGAGGTCGACGCCAGCGCCGTGCTCAAGGGTCCCCTGTACGTCGGCGACTACGCCAAGGTCGAGGCCGGGGCGGAGCTGCGCGAGTACACCGTCGTCGGCAGCAACACGGTCGTGCGGGCGGAGGCTTTCTGCCACCGCACCGTGCTGCACGACAACGTCTTCATCGGCCGGGGCGCCAACCTGCGCGGCGCCGTGATCGGCAAGAACACCGACGTGATGGCGGCCGCCCGGATCGAGGAGGGCGCGGTCGTCGGCGAGGACTGCGTCATCGAGTCCGAGGCGTACGTGAGCAACGACGTCAAGGTCTACCCGTTCAAGACCATCGAGGCCGGCGCGGTGGTCAGCACCAACGTCGTCTGGGAGTCGCGCGGGCAGCGCTCGCTGTTCGGCCCCCGGGGCGTGTCCGGGCTGATCAACGTGGAGATCACCCCGGAGCTCGCGGTGCGGCTGGCCAACGCCTACGCCACCACGCTCAAGAAGGGCGCGATCGTCACGACCTCCCGTGACGTCTCACGGGCGGCTCGCACGCTCAAACGGGCGGTCATCAGCGCGCTCACCGCGGCCGCCATCGAGGTGCGTGACCTGGAGGTGGTCCCGCTTCCGGTGGCGCGCTTCCACACCTCGCAGAGCGGGATCAGCGGCGGCATCACCGTGCGCACCAGTCCAGGGGACCCCGAGTCCGTGGACATCATCTTCCTGGACGGAGAGGGCGCGGACCTCTCCTCGGGGGCCCAGCGCAAGCTCGACCGGGTCTTCTCCCGGGCCGAGTACCGCCGGGCCTTCCCCGGGGAGATCGGCGAGCTGTCCTTCCCGTCGCGCAACGTGGAGAACTACTCCCACGAGCTGCTGCGATCCGTGGACACCTCAGGGGTGGCCGAGGCCGAGCTCAAGGTCGTGGTCGACTGCGCGGGCGGGACGGGATCGCTCATCCTGCCCTCCCTGCTGGGCAGGATCGGCGTGGACGTGCTCACGGTCAACAACCGGCTGGACGAGGCGTCGCCCACCGACACCGTCGCGAAGAAGATGCGGGACCTGGAGAGGTTGGGCGAGCTGGTCGCCAACTCCGGTGCCGACTTCGGCGTGCGCTTCGACCCGGTGGCCGAGCGGCTGTCCATCGTGGACGAGAACGGCGAGCTGGTGGACGGCGACCGCGCGCTCCTGGTGGTCCTGGACCTGGTCGCCGCCGAACGCGGTGGCGGGCGGGTGGCCCTGCCGGTCACCACGACCCGGGTGGCGGAGAAGGTGGCGCGTTCCCACGGTGCCGAGGTGCTCTGGACGGCCACCGCCACGGACGAGCTGACCAAGGCGGTGCGTTCCGAGGGCGCGGAGATCGTCTTCGCCGGAGACGGCCGCGGCGGCTTCGTCGTCCCCGAGTTCAGTCCCACCAGTGACGCGATCGCCGCCTTCGTGCGGCTGCTCGGTCTGGTGGCCCGGACCCGGCGCTCGCTCGGCCAGATCGACCGTGCGATCCCTCAGGCGCACCTCCTGCGCCGTTCGGTACCCACCCCGTGGGCGGTCAAGGGGAGCGTGATGCGCGCGGTCGTGGAGGCCGCCGGAGAGCGCGAGCTGGACACCACGGACGGGGTGCGGGTGATCGAATCCGACGGCAGCTGGGCGCTGGTCCTGCCGGACACGGCGGAGGCCGTCACCCATCTTTGGGCGGAAGGTCCTGATTCGGACACGGTGCAGCGCCTGCTCGACGAGTGGGCCGCGGTGGTGGAGCGGGCCGAGAGCTAGGGCTTGTCCTCGGATGCCTTCGCCGGTGGCGGCGGAGCCGGCCTCGATGCGAGCGGCCGTTTCCCCCGCTGTGCGCTGCTACGCGAGTTTCGCGTTCTCGCGCAGCGGGGGCCCCACCCGGGTTCGACTCTCCGAGCCTCATCGGCGCGGCGAGAGGCAGCCTGGTGGTAACGCGGGGACACGGCGCCGCAGGCGCCCGTTGAGGGCGGTGGCGGGCGACGGGGAAGGAATCATCCGAAGGACACGGCCTGGCGGCCCGGTCCCCGGGGTGTGTGGGCGCGGACGGAAGGGACGTCCGCGCCCACACGGTGTGTCCGCCCGCTGGCCCGGGGTGTTCGCGTCCTTCGTCGGGTCCGGGGATAAAGTGGACGAAGTCGCAGGTCCGGGCAGGGGAGTGAAGTTCGCGGAAATCCACCTCGGGTGACCGAGAACCAAACGCCCGGGAAGGGCATCTGTTCCAGAACAGGTGTCGGTCTCCCACGAGGTCTGTCACCGGCCGTGGCGGGGCCCCAGGTTCCTACGCGGCCGAACCCCGCGTCACGGGCGCCCCAGTGGGGTGTTCGCGGCGGGCCTGGGGGAGCGAAACCCTGTCTGGACAGGGATATGGTTTAAAGTCGAGTGTTCCCTGAGGCACCGTGTCACCACCCGCCACGGGAATCCCGGCAACGGCGGACATCCAACGGGGGTGACAAGGAGTCCTACTTGGGGGATGAGACCTAGCGACCGACCGCGTGAGGCGACCACTGCCGCGACAGTGGACCGACTCACCGTGTTCCGGACGGTGAGTGGGCCCCAGGCCCGCCCGACGCCCGGAACGCGCCACCGATCAGCCGAATCAAGCACCGCCCCGTGCGGTAGGAGGCCGAGCCGACCTATGTCGAGCGTTTACTGCACGCAGTGCGGTCACGCCGTTGCGGATGATGCCCGTTTCTGCTCCCACTGTGGAACACCCGTCCGCAGGGCCGAACAGCAGAGTCCACGGCCCAACGCCGGCGGCGACTCCGCGGGAGATGTCACCTCGACCATCTCCATCTCCGGTATACAGGCGCTGGAGGAGGAGGAACAGGGCGATGAACTCGGCGGCGACGACCCCGCCAGCACCGACGCCCTTCCGCCCGGAACAGCCTTGCTGGTGGTCCGGCGGGGCCCCAACGCAGGGAGCCGGTTCCTGTTGGACAGCGACGTGACCACCGCTGGCCGACACCCCAACAGCGACATCTTCCTCGACGACGTCACCGTCTCCCGACGCCACGTGGAGTTCTTCCGCCGCGGCAACGGCTTCGGGGTCCGGGACGTCGGCAGCCTCAACGGCACCTACGTCAACCGCGAGCCGGTGGACGAGGCCGAACTGGGTGGCGGGGACGAGATCCAGATCGGCAAGTTCCGGATGGTTCTGCTGACCAAGCCGCGCCGATGACGGTGCGCTGACCACGGTCGACGGGGGCGGGTGTGCCGATGAGGTTTGCGGCCCCCCGCCTCCGGACAGCTTTGTAACGAAGGGTGCCGATTTCGCCCTCGGGTCCTGATCCGACGGGGAGCAGGGACGAGCGCCCATCCGGCATGACGACTCGTGGGACGGAGCCGCTGTGAAACACATGGAGGTCGTCGGCGTCCGGGTTGAGATGCCCTCGAACCAACCGATTGTCCTGCTCAAGGAATCCGAGGGGGACCGCTACCTGCCGATCTGGATCGGTGGGGTGGAGGCCTCCGCGATCGCGCTCGCCCAGCAGGGTGTCTCGCCCGCGCGCCCGCTCACCCACGACCTGTTCCGCGACGTCCTGGACGCGCTGGACACGGCGCTGGAGACGGTGAACATCACCGGCCTGAGTGATGGCATCTTCTATGCCGAGCTGGTCTTCAGCAACGGTGTGGAGGTCAGTGCCAGGCCCTCGGACTCCATTGCCCTGGCTCTGAGGACCGGCACCCCGATCTACGCCCACGAGGACGTGATCGAGGAGGCCGGGATGCCGATCCCGGACGAGCAGGAGGACCAGGTCGAGGCGTTTCGGGAGTTTCTGGACAACATCTCGCCGGAGGATTTCGGGCAACGTGGTGCCTGAGGCGGTCGGGGCTCGCCCTTTGCGGGCCCCGCTGCCTTTCTCGCGGCCGTGACCTGCGGGTTCGTCGGTCGCACTGGTGATAGATTAGGTGAACGGAATGGTCGTGGAGGGCGTAGCCGAAAACGGTCCGGCGGGTTTCGGCCCGGCGGGGTCCGGTACCGCGGCTCCATTGGCGTGCACACTTGGCGACGCGCCGCGCGCCTTCGTTGACGCTGCCCTGCGGTCGTCCTACCGTCAGTGCTGTGAAACCCACGGCGCGCCCGTTCCCTGAGTGGACTCCCCTGTCGATGCCGCCGTGGGACGAGAAGCCGGAGGTCGGCGTGGCGGTAGCGAGCGGCAAGCGGGATCACCATGGCAGGCGGTCCGCGCTGCGGCTAGCGGGGCAGCAGGGCCTACTGTGCGAAGAGGACGTGATGGCGCTGCCTACGGACGTCGGGTATCGGGGTCCAGCGGCGTGTACGGCCGCCGGGATCACCTATCGACAGCTGGACTACTGGGCCAGGACCGACCTGGTGGTGCCCAGCGTGCGCACGGGAGCCCACAACGCCCCGCTGTACAGCCTTCCTGACATCCTGATGCTGAAGGTGGCCAAGCGGCTCCTGGACACCGGGATATCGCTCCAGCAGATCCGCACCGCGGTGGACCACCTGCGTGGCCGTCCCGCCGTCGACCTGTCCCGCATCACCCTCATGAGCGACGGCGTCAGCGTCTACGAGTGCACCTCGCCCGAGGAGGTCGTCGATCTCATGCAACGCGGCCAGGGCATGTTCGGTCTGGCGCTGGCCAACGTCTCCCGCGAACTGGAGGAGGCGCTCGGAGTGGTCCCGGCCGAGGAGAGAGCCGACCTTCCCGCCGCGGCGCCCCAGGCCGTGGACGAACTGGCCCTGCGGCGCAGGGAGCGCCGCACCGGGTGAACCCGTGCCGACACTGGTGAGTCGGCCGTGGTGAAAGGTGTGCCCTGACTCGGTGTCACGGGCCCGGATCGAGTACGGTCGTAGTCACAACAGGGATGAAAACCGACATTCGCCCTGCTTGTACACACATACAGAGCGTCAGCAGGCCGCTGATACCGCGCGGGAGAGACCTCGGCAACGGGGCGCCGACGGGGCAATACTCCCCAGTAACCTCTCAGGCACCATGGACCGCGCGGAGGAGGCCGCTCTGAAGCCTGGGCGCGGTCGTGCCCGGTGACAGAGGGGGAGACCGTGAGGAACACCGCCGACCCGATCGGCCCTGTCACCAGGAGGTCTCCGTGCCTGACCCGTCGAACGTCCCCACCCCGGGCGCCCCCGCCCGGGTGTTCGCGGACCGCCACATCGGACCCGCCCCCGCCGAGACCGCCGAGATGCTCAAGACGGTCGGCTACGGCTCCACCGCCGAGCTCATGAACGCCGCCGTGCCCGCGTCCATTCTCAGCTCCCCTGGGCAGAGCGCCACGCTCGACCTGCCCGAGGCGATCGGCGAGGCCGAGGCACTGGCGGAACTGCGCGAGCTGGCCTCGCGCAACAGGCTCGCCACGCCGATGATCGGCCGCGGCTACTACGGCACGCTCACGCCCCCCGTCATCCTGCGCAACATCATGGAGAACCCGGCCTGGTACACGGCGTACACGCCCTACCAGCCCGAGATCTCGCAGGGCCGCCTCGAGGCCCTCATCAACTTCCAGACCATGGTCTCCGACCTCACGGGCCTGCCCATCACGGGCGCGTCCCTGCTGGACGAGTCCACCGCCGCCGCCGAGGCCATGACCCTGGCCCGCCGCGTCAGCAAGGTCAAGAGCGACGTCTTCGTGGTCGACGCCGACGTCTTCCCGCAGACCCTCCAGGTCCTGCGCACCCGCGCCGAGCCCCTCGGCATTGAGGTCGTCGTCGCCGACCTCACCCGGGGCCTGCCCGAGGGCGACGTCTACGGTGTCCTGGTCCAGTACCCGGCCTCCAGCGGCGCGGTGCGCGACCCCAGCGCCGTCATCGCCGAGGCGCACGAGCGCGGCGCCCTGGCCGTGGTGGCCGCCGACATCCTCGCCCTGACCCTGCTGCGCAGCCCCGGTGACCTGGGGGCCGACATCGCGGTGGGCTCCACCCAGCGCTTCGGTGTCCCGCTCGGCTTCGGTGGCCCGCACGCCGGATACATGTCGGTGGGGGAGAAGCTCCGCCGCCAGCTGCCCGGCCGCCTGGTCGGCGTGTCGGTGGACGACGCGGGCAAGCCCGCCTACCGTCTGGCCCTCCAGACCCGTGAACAGCACATCCGCCGCGAGAAGGCCACGAGCAACATCTGCACCGCGCAGGTGCTCCTGGCCATCATGGCCGGGATGTACGCCGTCTACCACGGCCCCGACGGACTGCGCGCGATCGCCCGCCAGGTCCACACCCGCACGGCAGCCCTGGCCGACACGCTCACCCGGCGCGGGTTCGAGGTGCTCCACGGGGCCTACTTCGACACCCTGCGCGTGCGCGTGCCCAGCGCCGACAGGGTGGTCGAGCGTGCCCTGGAGGCCGGGGTCAACCTGCTGGGCGTCGACCAGACCACGGTCGGCCTCAGCGTGGACGAGACCACCACCGTCGCCGACCTGGAGAAGGTCCTGGCCGCCTTCGGGGAGGCCGACCGGGGCGCCGAACGCGGCCCGGTGACCGTGGACGGCGACGCCGACCACCTGCCCGCCGGTCTCGCGCGCGGCGTCGACTACCTCACCCACCAGGTGTTCAACACCCACCGCAGCGAGACCTCCCTGCTGCGCTACATGCGCCGCCTGTCCGACCGCGACCTCGCGCTGGACCGCACGATGATCCCGCTGGGCTCGTGCACCATGAAGCTCAACGCGACCGCCGAGATGGAGTCCATTACCTGGCCGGAGTTCGCGGGCCTGCACCCGTTCGCCCCGCTCGACCAGGCGGCCGGCAGCGTGTCGCTCATCCGCGACCTGGAGGGCTGGCTGGCCGAGGTCACCGGCTACGACGCCGTCTCCCTCCAGCCCAACGCGGGTTCCCAGGGCGAGCTCGCCGGCCTGCTGGCGATCCGCGGCTACCACCGCTCGCGCGGCGACGAGCACCGCGACGTCTGCCTCATCCCCAGCTCCGCGCACGGCACCAACGCCGCGAGCGCGGTCATGGCGGGCATGCGGGTGGCCGTCGTGGCCTGCGCCGAGGACGGCAACGTCGACCTCGACGACCTGCGCGCCAAGATCGCCAAGCACGGCGGCGAACTGGCGGCCATCATGGTCACCTACCCCTCCACCGCCGGTGTGTACGAGGACACCATCACCGAGGTGTGCCGCCTGGTCCACGAGGGGGGCGGTCAGGTCTACGTGGACGGCGCCAACCTGAACGCTCTGGTCGGCTGGGCCAAGCCGGGCGAGTTCGGGGCCGACGTCAGCCACCTCAACCTGCACAAGACCTTCTGCATCCCGCACGGCGGCGGCGGTCCGGGCGTGGGCCCGGTCGCGGTCCGCTCGCACCTGGCGGGCTTCCTGCCCAACCACCCGGGCCAGCCCGAGGCGGGCCCGCACACCGGTGTCGGCCCGGTCTCGGGCGCGCCCTTCGGCTCGGCGGGCATCCTGCCCATCTCCTGGGCCTACGTGCGCATGATGGGTGGCGACGGCCTGCGCGCCGCCACAGAGACCGCCGTGCTCTCCGCCAACTACGTGGCCAAGCGCCTGGAGCCGTACTACCCGGTGCTCTACACGGGTGCCAACGGGTTGGTCGCGCACGAGTGCATCATCGACATCCGGCCCCTCCAGAAGGCCAGCGGCATCAGCAACGAGGACGTCGCCAAGCGCCTGATGGACTACGGCTTCCACGCGCCGACCATGTCCTTCCCGGTCAACGGCACGCTCATGGTGGAGCCCACGGAGAGCGAGAACCTCGCCGAGCTGGAGCGGTTCGTCCAGGCGATGATCTCCATCCGGGGCGAGATCGACCGCGTCGTCAAGGGTGAGTGGGACGTCGAGGACAACCCGCTGCGGGGCGCCCCGCACACCGCCGAGGCGGTCACCGCCGACGAGTGGAGCCGCGCCTACACGCGGGCGGAGGCGGTCTACCCGCTGTCGACGCTGCGCCAGGACAAGTACTGGCCGCCGGTCGGCCGGATCGACCAGGCCTACGGTGACCGCAACCTGGTCTGCTCCTGCCCGCCGCCGGAGGCCTTCGAGCTGTAGCCCGCGAGGTTCACGAGGGCACGGAGCCGAGTGCCCGCCTGAGCGTGTCAGGGGCGTCCACCCGAGAGGGTGGGCGCCCCTTGGCGTGTCTCCCGCGGGGCCAGGACGCGGCAGGGAACCGCCGACGAGGGCGACACCCCCACCGGGAGCCCGCGACGGCCGGGAGAGGGCGCGTTAGAGTTTGCACAGCCGCCGCCGAGGCCGGTCGCGGTCACGCCCGCGGCACGCGCTCCCCGTCGCGCGGGCCCGACACCCCCATGGAAAGCGGAACGAATGACCACGACGTCCGGACCTCCCGCGCGCTCTGGCCCCGCAGACCCCGCAGACCCCGCCGACCCCGCACCCCGGGCCACGGACCCCGACGACGCCGAGGGTACTTCCGTGCCCTCTCCGGAGGGCGCCCCGGACCTGTGCGACCAGGCTCAGGACCTCGCCGAGAGCGGACACCTCAAACGGGCCGCCAAGCTCTACCAGCGGGCCGTCTCTGCCAACCCCCCGCCCCGGGTCCAGGCCAGGGCGCTGCTCGGTCTCGCCGTGGTGCAGGACCAGCGTGGGGACCCGGCCGCCTCGAGGGAGGCCGCGCGTCGCGCCCTGGCCACCGGGGACACCCGTTACGCCCCTCGCGCCGCCTACCACCTGGCGCTCTCGCTGGAACAGGAGGGTGCGCACGGCGAGGCCGTCCGCGTCTGGCACCGTCTGCTGGACCTCGGCGGCCCCGCCTACACGGCCGTGGCCCGCTACGGACTGGCACGCGAGGCGGAGCTGCGCGGCGAGGAGGACGAGGCGGAGGAGCACTGGGAGGCGGCGCTGGAGCTACCGCCCGCAGACGCGGCGATCAGCCGACTGCACGCTGCCACCGTGGTGGAGGCCGCTGGTGACCTGGCCGGCCGACTTCTGGAACGGGGGCGGCCGGATGCCGCCGCTGTCGCGGTCGAGCGCGGCCTGAGCGTGGGTGACGACCCCGGGCTGCGGATGCTGCGCGCCGCCACCCACCTGGAGAGGGCCATCGCGGACGTGGGCAGCGTGGTGGGCGCCGGACCGACCGAGGGGGAAGCGGGCACGCGTCCGCGACCGCGCACCTCGGGGGCGGCGGTGGAGCTGCTCGCGGGTCTGCTCTCCCTGAGAGGGGAGCCGGATGTCGCGGAGCGGGTCTGGCGCCTGGGGCTGGACAACCGTGACCGGGACACCGCCGACGCCGTACGGGCTCGGCTGCGGAGCCCCTTCGCCCAGGAGTCGCCGGAGGACGGTGGAGAACAGCCCGAACCGTGGTGGGAGGTCTACCTGGAGGAGGCGGTCGCCACATCCAGCGCGCCCGCGTTGGCGGGGGAGCTGTTCGCGGTCATCACGCAGATGCACGCCCTGCTGGCCGTCCCGGTCGTCGAGGGCGAGTCCCGCCCGGCGGCCCTGCGCGCCGCCATGGAGACGGCCCTGCGCACACCGAGCGAGCTCGTGTGGGGGAGTTCCGTGCACGCCGACTTCCGGCGCCGACTCAGCGCGGCGATGGGTGAGGACGTCCTGCCGGAGCAGTGGCCGGACGGAGGCTGAGAGGACGGGCCCGGACCGGGCCCGCGTGACGCGCTCTCGGGAGCGTCGGGTCAGGCGGCGACCCGGGGGCGGTGCGGGGCCACGACAGCGCCGTCGGGGAGGAGCTCACCTGTGTCGTCGAAGAGGACGACACCGTTGCAGAGCAGACTCCAGCCCTGCTCCGGGTGACTGGAGACCACCCGCGCGGCCTCGCGGTCGGTGTCCTCGAAGGAAGGGCAGGCGGGTGAATGGCTGCACATGTCAGAGCCTTTCGTCGGGGTGCTCCTCGTTGAGCTGAGGCCAACAATAGTGGCTGACATCACATGATGTTGTCGGTTTAGGCCGACAACGTTCGTCGGCGTGTTTTGTTGACCCTCACCAAGTGGGACACGCCCCACCCCGGATCGGTTCTGTCCGAGGTGATCTCGTCCCGTCAGGCTTCGGCCGCACCGTTCCCGAAGACCGGTGCGGCCCATGGAAGCGCCCCGTCAGTAGCCGCCTCTGGTGCGGCGCGCCGCGGGACGGCCGCGCATCCCGGCCCCCGCCAGACCGCCGCGCTGGAAGGAGCGCACCAGCTCCCCGCCGAGGTTGACCCCGGCACCCAGCGCCAGCGCCACCATGACCGCCTCGGCGATGCTGAGCAGGCCCGAGACCGCCGTCCCCTGAGTGATCTCTATCAGGCCCCGGTACAGGATGCTGCCGGGCAGCAGCGGCGCGATCGACGGGATCAGATAGGGCAGAACCGGCCGTTGGGTACGCCGGGCCAACCAGTGCCCGACCACGCCCACCGCCATCGCGCCCACGATCGTGCCCACCACCGCGGGCACCTCCAACCACAGGCGCATCCCCGCGTAGATCAGCCAGATCATCACGCCCAGGGCACCGATGGTGGGCAGCATGCGCGGGGGCACCGCGAGGGAGATCGCGAAGGCCATGGCGATCCCGGCCGCGCCGATCAGGACCGGGACGTGCATGGCGGTCCCGGCCGAGGGCAGGTTCTCCAGGTCCAGGTCGATGCCCAGACGGGTGGCGGTGTAGGCCACGGAGACCACCCCGGCCACGATCGCGCCCAGGGTGAAGAAGGTCTCCAGCAGCCGCGCGGCCGCCGACACGTAACTGCCGCTGATCCCGTCCTGGAGGCTGGAGACCAGGGGACGCCCGGGAAGCAGCGCCATGATGTTGCCGGTGATGATCGCGCCCGCCTGGAGGCCCAGGTCCAGCTCGGTGCTGGCCCACAGCAGTCCGACACCGATGGAGGAGGCCACCACGGCCGCCGCCGTCATCTGGTAGAACTCGGCGACCCCCCGGTTGGCGAGGAAGACCGAGGTGCGGTCGCCCAGCACCGTGGCGAGGAAGGCGACGGTGGCCACGATCAGGCCACCGCCCACCATGAGGCTGGCGCTGGAGGCGATCAGACCGAAGCCCACGGCGATCAGCCAGTTGGGGTAGGGCATGCGGGCCCGGCGGATCTGCTCCAGGCGCGCGTTGGCGTCCTCCAGCTCCAGGAGTCCCAGTGCCGCCTGCTGCACCAGGGTGTGCAGCTCGTTGACGCGGAAGTAGTCGAGGGTACGGCGGCGCACCACCCGTTCCCCGGTGACCGGCGGGCTGTCTCCGCCGGGGTGGGTGGACAGGGAGATGGTGGTGAAGGTGACCGACACCTCCGAGCGGGGCAGGTCGAAGGCGACCGACAGGCTCAGCATGGCCTCGCTGACGGCCTCGGTGCCCTCACCGCTGGCCAGCATCAACTCGCCCACACGCAGGACGAGGTTGATCGCCCGGGCGTCCGGGAAGTTGACGTCCTCGTCGTCCTCCAGGTTGTCCGGGGTCAGCTCACGTTCGTGCTCCGCGCGCCAGTCGCGCATCCGACTGAGCATGAACTCCTCGCTCGGTGGTCCCGAGCGATCCCGCTTGCTTGGCATGGCTGTACTCCGTTTCCTCCCCGTCGCCCGCACCCCTGATGATCGGCGTACTGCCTCGGCAACCCCAAGGGGGACGCCGCGCCCGTGCGCGCGGTTCGCCCCCCGGCCGCGGTGGCGGCGGTGAGTTCGGTCACCGGATCATCCTGTCAATCGGCGTGCTTCGTCATGGTGGGCGACGCGCCGGGTCTCGGGCGCTCGCGGGGTTCGGTGACGGTGTTCAGGACGGAGGACCCGGGGCCCGCGACGCGCGCGCCCCGTCCTGTTCCGTGTGCTGTCCGGGGCGGACCAGGCCGCTCTCGTACGCGTGCACGACGGCCTGCACGCGGTCGCGCAGGCCGAGCTTGGTGAGAATGCTTCCCACATGGGACTTGACGGTGGTCTCGCCGACCACCAGGTGTGCGGCGATCTCGCCGTTGGACCAGCCACGGGCGATGAGCCTGAGCACCTGCCGTTCGCGGACGGTGAGGGGGTCCTCGTCCGGTTCGGGGTCGGCCACGGGGGAGGGCAGGAGGGGGGCGAAGCGGTCAAGGAGGCGGTGCAGGACGGTGGGGGAGACCACTGAGGCGCCCCGGGCCACCACCTCGACGGCCGAGACGAGTTCGGTCGGGGGCGCGTCCTTGAGGAGGAACCCCGAGGCGCCCGCGCGGAGCACCCCGACGACGTACTCGTCCAGGTCGAAGGTGGTCAGGGCGAGGACGTGCACCCGGTGGCCGAGGGGACGGGCCCACTCGACGATCTGGCGGGTGGCCTCGATGCCGTCCATACCGGGCATGCGGACGTCCATGAGGACGACGTCCGGGAGCAGGCTGCGGGCCGAGCGGACGGCCTCGCGGCCGTCGGAGGCCTCGCTGACCACGGACAGGTGGGGGGACGACTCCAGGATCATGCGGAAGCCGGTGCGGACGAGCGGTTGGTCGTCGGCGAGCAGGACGGAGACGGATACGGAGTCGGACACGGCCCGATTCTCCCCCAAGTCGACGGTCCTCGGGGCCGTAAACGCTGTGACTCACCCGTGATCTGGGTCGGGGTTCCATCGCGCTACCCGAGATCGGGGGTCCCACTCCACTGGTCTACCCGTGTTCGGGGTGACCGGCTCCGGAAACCGAGGGGATCGGCAGCGGCGGCGGGGTACCGCCGAACTCCGGGCACAGGGCCTGGTGCTCGCACCACCCGCACAGTTTGCTGCGCCTGGGCTCCCAGGTCCCCGACCGTCCGGCCGCCTCGATCCGCGCCCAGATGTCCCCGATCTCCGCCTCTGCGGCGGCGAGCTCCTCCTCGGTGGGGTCGTACCAGCGCACCGAGCCGTCGCCCAGGTAGACGAGCTGGAGGCGGGCCGGCACCACACCCAGGTCGCGCCAGATCATCACCGCGTAGAAGAAGATCTGGAACTTGGCCTTGTCCTCGAAGCGCGGGTGCGGTGACTTGCCGGTCTTGTAGTCCACCACACGCATCTGCCCGTCGGGCGCCACGTCCAGCCGGTCGACGTAGCCGCGCAGCCGCAGACCGGTGGGCAGCGAGACCTCCAGGCGCATCTCGCGGTCCCGGGGCTCCAGACGCTCGGGGTCCTCCAGATCGAAGTAGCGCCGCACCAGGGCCCGGGCCGACTCCAACCACTCCGCCAGCCCCTCGTCGCCGGGGAAGAGGTGTTCGGCGACCTCGGGCTTGCCCTCCCGGATCCGGGCCCACTGGGGTTCCACCAGGCTCACCGCGGTGCGCGGGGTCCGGGTGTCGGCGGGCAGCTCGTACAGGCGCTCCAGACACGCGTGCACCAGGGTCCCCCGCAGGGCCGCGGCGCTGGGCGCCTCGGGGAGGCGGTCGATGGTGCGGAACCGGAACAGCAACGGGCACTGGAGGAAGTCCGAGGCCCGGGAGGGCGAGAGGGCGGTCGGAAGGTGCGCGGTGGTCATGCCCCGAGCCTATGAGAGGAGCGCACCCGCCCGGAGCGGTTCGAGGGCGACGGGTACCGGGCGGTACGGCTCAGCCCCCACCTGCCGGGGACTCCGGTGGGACAGGCCCTAGTGTGGAGCCGTGAGCAGAGGCAGTGACCAGTCCCGACCCCGTCCCGACGAGCGTGAACGGAAGAGCCCCGGGTTACTGTTGGGCCGCCCCTTCGGAGTCCCGGTCTACGTCACCGCGTCGTGGTGGATCGTCGCCGCACTGATCACCCTCGTCTACGGCGGGATCGTCGAGGCGCGCCTGGCCCTGGGCCCCTCCGCCTACCTCCTGGCGTTCGTCTTCGCGGTCCTGCTCTACGCCTCCGTGCTCGTGCACGAACTGGCGCACTCGCTGGTGGCCCGCTGGTACGGACTGCCGGTGCGCCGCATCGTCCTGTACGTGCTGGGCGGGGTCTCGGAGATCGACCGGGAGGCACCCACCCCGGGCCGGGAGTTCTGGATCGCATTCTCCGGCCCGCTGCTGTCGCTGGTCCTGGCGGCGGTGGCGTTCGTGCTCGCGCACTTCGCCGACCCGTTCAGCGTTCCCGGTGAACTGCTCTTCCAGCTGTGGATCGCCAACCTCCTCGTCGGCGTGTTCAACCTGCTTCCGGGGCTGCCGCTGGACGGTGGCCGCCTGCTGCGCGCCGGGGTGTGGAAGGTGACCGGGCGCCCGCACACCGGCAGCGTGGTCGCGGCCTGGGGCGGCCGCGTGCTCGCCCTCGGCGTGGCGGCGCTGCCGTTCCTCTTCGCCTGGAGCGCGGGCAGCACCCCGGGCCCGTGGGCGATCGTGTGGGGACTGGTCCTGGCCGGGTTCATGTGGATGGGAGCCTCCGAGGCGCTCAACAACGCGCGCGTCCGCGCCCGGGTACCCGGGCTGAGGGCACGCTCGCTGACCCGCCGCGCGGTGACCGTCCCGGCCGACACGCCGCTGGCCCAGGCCGACCTGCGGGCCGAGGAGGCGGGGGCGGAGACGGTCGTGGTCACCGACAGCGCCGGTACGCCCGTCTCCGTGGTGCACCCCGCGGCTGCCGAGGCGATCACCGACGCACGCCGGGCCTGGGTCCCGGTGTCGGACGTGGCGCGGGCGCTGACGGAACACTCGACGGTCTCCGCGGACCTTGAGGGCGAGGAGCTGCTGACGGAGCTCACCCGGTTCCCGCTGCCCGAGTACCTGGTGCGGGAGGACGACGGCGCGGTGCTGGGCGTGCTGCGCGCGTCCGACGTCAACGCGGTGATGACCGGACGGGCCGTGGGAGGTCGGTGACACGCGGGCCGCAGGGGCGCGCCGGGGCCGGGCGTCGTTCGCCAGGACCGGGACCGGGATCAGCGGCGGGCCCCCTCGGGCCACAGGACACTGACGGGGCGGCCGATCCGTTGCGCGTAGGCCACCACGTCGGCCGTGCCGCCGGGGCCGCGGGCGGGCTCCCCGTCCCAGACCGCGACCAGCTGGTCGCACCGCTCGACCAGGAGGCGTCCCGCCGCCATGTGGGCGCGGGGGTCGGACTCGTCATGGGGTAGGGCGTGGACCAGGACGGCCTGCCCCAGGAGGCGGTCGTACACGGGGTGGTGCTCGTCCGGCAGCGCCTCCCGGTAGCCGGTCGCGGGGACGATCGCCTCCAGCGGGGCGCCCGTGGCCACGACCGCCTCGGCGAAGACGACATCGGCGCCGTCCGCGAGGCAGGAAAGGCCCACCATCTCGCATCCGTACGGTTCCAGGTGAGTCTTGACCAGATCGGCGACGGCGCCGCTGACGTCAGGGGTCAGGTTGCGGTGTCCGGTGATCCCGATACGAATCACATGCCCTCCCTGCTGCTCGCTTCGCCGACTTTCTACCCACTGATCGGGATACCGGTAACCAGAGAGGAAAGCCTGTCGTCGAGGTCCTCGACGCAGTGCGCCCGGGGCCCCCGATAGCGTCTGCGGAAGGAGCGGACCCGGCCCACCACGCGTTCGGAGTCGAAGCGCACCCCGGTGGTCAGCGCCTCCTGGGCGAGCCGGAAGGCCTCGTCCACGTCACCGGCCTCGGCGTGGGCGGAGGCCAGCTCCACCTTGAGCAGCGCCGACTGCTTGACGTTGCGAGGCGCCGGGGCCACGGCCTCGGCGAAGGCGGCGCGGGCGTCGTGCGGGCTGCGCAGCCGGACCCCCACCAGTGCGCGGTAGCCGGCGACCTTGGCCTGGTCGAAGGCGAACACCCACGGCCAGGGCGGTTGGGCGTTGTCCGGGCTGTCCACCTCGCGCTCGGCGCGTCGGATCGACCGGGCGGCGGAGACGTGGTCGCCCAGCCCCGCGTGGGCGAGCGCCCCGACGCAGGCCAGCCAGGCCCGGGCGGTGGGGTGGGCGGCGGGGCCCAGCACGTGTTCGGCCTCCCGGACCAGTCCGAGGCCGAGCTCGGGGTCCTCCGCGACGTCGATCTCGAAGGCGGCCAGGGAACCGAGCATGTAGACGTCCAGCAGACGCATCCCGGCCTGGCGGGCGCGGACCACGGCGGTCCGGTAGTGCATGCGCGCCGAACCCATGTCGCCCAGGTCGGCGCTGAGCCAGGCGGCGAACCCCGAGGCCTCGCTGGCGGCCGCGCTGAGCTCGGTGTGGAAGGTGGTCCCGCGCGCGTTGCCGAGCATCTGTTCGGCCAGATGGACGTGCGCGACGGCGCCGGGCAGCAGGTGCCGTGCCGGGGAGGTGGCGTCCATACGGCGCTGGCCGCCGGTGATGGAGCGCAGCGCGGGGGCGGTGGTCTCGTTGATGCCGTGGTACCCCTCGTACCCGCCCGGGGGACGTCCGCCGGTGATGCCGGAGGGGGCCATGGTGACGCTCCGTGCCGGATCCCGGCGTCTGGAGGGGTTGCGCCCCGTACCCGGCGGCTCCTCCCGCTCTCCCAGACCGAGCCCCCGAGTCCCCACGTCGTCCGGTTCCCTCGCGCCGTCCAGCGCCTCGGATCCGCGCACGGCGCCCGAGGTCCCTGCGCTCCCCGCCCCGCCGAAGCGCAGCAGGTGGAGGGGGATGTCCAGGCGCCGGGCGAGGTCGTGGACCTGGCTGACGGTGAGGGACTGCTGGCCGTTGACGACACGGGAGACCCAGCTCTGCGAGTAGGTCAGGGCCTGCGCCAGCTCGCCCTGGGACCACCCTCGCGCCGAGCGCACGCCCTCGATGACCGTCGGCATGTCACAGGTGGCCAGGGCGGCGGCCATCCGCGGGCGGGTCCACAGGTCCTGGGGCAGTTCACCGTCTCGTTGGGGCATGCAGCTTAGATTAGGGATTCCGTGAGCGCTTGGTGGCTATGTGTGAAAAAGAAAGTGTGATGCGTGATCCGCATACGGGTGCCAGTCCCGGCTCAGAGTGCGGCAAAGTTGGTGTGGTCGTTGGTTCGGCGTACGACGTGTCGCGCCGGACCCGGGAGGAAGGCAGGGAAGCGCACGTGACCGTTGAGACACCACCGGCGGGGAGTCCGAGCCTGGCCGGGAGTGGACGGGAGCATCGTGGTACCCCGCCCATGGGCGTGTTCGGCGCGCACACCCCGGTCGATCCGGTGTACCGGGTGGAGCTGGCCACCCTCGCCCTGCGCGGCCTGGCCGCCGAACTGCGGGCGCGCGGGGTCGAGGCCCGTGAGGACGGGGTGTTCGGCGTGGTCGACGCCGGACCGGCCACGCGGCCGCAGCGCGCCCTCCTGCGCCCCCACCGGGGTGACCTCTGGTGGTGGATGCGCTGGCCCTGCCAGGACGGCCTCCCCTCTGAGCTGCGCGGGGTTCCGCTCACCCCGGTGACCCGTACCTCCGACGCGGCCCGAAGGATCGTCGGCGCCCTCACCACCACGGCGGAGGGCGGCTGACGGACACGTCCGGATGCACGGCAGCGGCCGCCGCATCCGGACCCCAGAGCGGGCTGTGCACGCGCACGGTCCCGGGTGTCGGAACGGTGTCCTGGGTGTGCCCGTGCCCCAGTCTCCCTCTGCGCGGGCCCCGGCCCCCTTCGACACCCGAAGCGGGAACGCCCCGCTGGTCACGCCTCCCGGCCGGTGCTCCCGGCGGGGGCGGTTGTGTCCACCCCTGAGGGGCCCGGCCTCTGCCCCGGGGCGGGGCCCCTCACCCCCTGATGGTCCGCCGCGGAGGACCCCTAGACCTCCGCGGCGGACAGGGCCGCCCCGACGATCCCGGCCGTGTTGCGCAGTTCCGCGGGCACGATCGGTGTGCGGATGTGCAGGTGGTGGAGGAACTTGTCGGCCTTGCGGCTCACCCCGCCGCCGACGACGATCAGGTCCGGCCACACCAGGTCCTCGATGGTCCGGTAGTAGCGCTGGAGGCGGTGCTTGGCCCAGTCGTGGTAGGAGAGCCCCTCCCGCTCCTTGGCGCCGGAGGAGGCGCGCGACTCCGCGTCGTGGCCGTCGATCTCCAGGTGGCCGAACTCGGTGTTGGGGACCAGGCGGCCGTTCACGACCAGCGCGGTGCCGATCCCGGTGCCCAGGGTGGTGAGCAGGACGGTGCCGCTCACCTCCCGGGCGGCGCCGTAGCGGTTCTCCGCCAGGGCGGCGGCGTCGGCGTCGTTGAGCACTCGCACGGGGCGGCCCGCGGCCTCGGCGAACAGGGCGCTGGCGTCGGTGTCGACCCAGCTCTTGTCCAGGTTCGCGGAGGTACGCACCACCCCGCCCTGGACCACCCCGGGAAAGGTGACGCCCAGGGGAGCTCCCTCGGTCTCGGGAAAGTGCGCGGCGATCTCGCCGACGATCCCGGCCACCGTGGCGGGGTCCGCGTGCTCGGGGGTGAGGATCTTCAGGCGGTCCCGCAGGAACTCGCCGGAGACAAGGTCGACCGGTGCGCCCTTGATCCCGCTGCCACCGATGTCGATTCCCAGGCCCGTGGTCTGCTGTGACATGGGTCGTGTCTCCCGAGGTCCTCGTGTTCCGGATGGGCGTGGTGCGTGACCACACGCCTGATACTGCCCAACGGGCGGGCTTTTCGCACGCCCGCCCGACCCGGTCCGTGGGCCCCGACCGTTCGTCGTGGTGCTCGGGGGCCGATACGCTGGGCGACTGCCCAGACCAAACGCGACGTGGGAAGACGAGAGCGACGTTGACCGGTATCCATGGCCGCCGCGGCCCCTTCACCGACGGCGACACCGTGCAGTTGACCGACCCGAAGGGTCGCATGCACACCATCACACTGCGCGAGGGTGGGACCTTCCACTCGCACAAGGGCAAGGTCGAACACGACGACCTCATCGGTGAGCCCGACGGCAGCGTGGTGCGTTCCAACACCGGCACGGCCTACGTGGCGCTGCGCCCCCTGCTCATCGACTACACGCTCTCCATGAAGCGCGGCGCGACCATCGTCTATCCCAAGGACGCCGCCCAGGTCATGGTCGAGGCCGACATCTTCCCGGGCGCCCGGGTGGTGGAGGCGGGCGCCGGTTCCGGCGCGATGTCCAACTGGCTGCTGCGCGCGGTCGGGGAACAGGGCATGGTCCACTCCTACGAGCGCCGCGAGGACTTCGCGAAGATCGCTCGCAAGAACGTCGAGAACTTCTACGGGGGACCGCACCCGGCGTGGAAGCTCACCGTGGGCGACCTGGTCGAGGAGCTCGACGAGACCGACGTGGACCGGGTCTTCCTGGACATGCTCGCGCCCTGGGAGTGCCTGGACGCTGTCGCCGGGGCGCTGATCCCCGGCGGGCTGGTGTGCTGCTACGTGGCCACGACCACCCAGCTGTCCCGCGTGGTGGAGGAGCTGCGGGCGGACGACCGCTTCTACGAGCCGCGCTCCTGGGAGACCATGCTGCGCACCTGGCACGTGGAGGGTCTGGCCGTGCGTCCGGACCACCGGATGATCGGGCACACCGGCTTCCTCGTGGTCGCGCGCCGTCTGGCCGACGGTGTGGAGGCCCCCGAGCGCCGCCGCCGTCCCGCCAAGGGCGCCTACGGCAAGGACTACGAGGCCGCCAAGGCGGCCGCCGACGCCGGTGCGAGGGCGGCCGCGCCCGCGACCGCCCCGACGGCGGACGCCGAGCCCGGCAAGGTGACCGAGGGCGGCAAGGTGAACGAGCCCGGCGAGGCGACCGAGGGCGGCGAGTAGGGACCGCGCCGCACCCGAGTGTGGAGGGGCCCGTCCGGAGACGATCCGGGCGGGCCCCTTCCGCGTGTTCGAGCGCGTCCGGAAAGGGCGGCGCCCTGTCGCCCGAGGTGGTCGCGACCCCTGGAAGGTGCTTGCCCCGACCCCGCCTCGGAGGTTACTTTCTCATTACGTCGGGCCCTTCGCTACCACTGTGACCTGGACGGACGCAAGATCCCCACATGAGGTCCGCGACACTCGTGCGGGGTTACAGGTTAGGAAACGGGCATGGGTAGGTAGGTTCCCGAGTAGTTCCTACAGGGAGGTGGCGGACGTGGCCGAACGTGAGGACGAGCGTCAGGGCGATCGGGACCGTGAAGTCGCTGAGCTCACGGCCCAGGTGGCCTACATGGAGAAGGAACTCGGCGTGGTCCGGCGTAAGCTCGCCGACTCACCCCGACATGTTCGTCTGCTGGAGGAGCGGCTGCGAGAGGCCCAGGCCAGTCTCGCGGGCGCCAACGGGCAGAACGAACGGCTCGTCTCCACGTTGAAGGAGGCGCGCGAACAGATCGTCGCGCTCAAGGAGGAGGTCGACCGGCTCTCTCAGCCGCCGTCGGGCTTCGGCGTCTACCTCGGCTCGCGCGAGGACGACACCGTCGAGATCTTCACCAACGGCCGCAAGATGCGGGTGAACGTCAGTCCCTCCGTGGACCTGGACCACCTGCGTCCCGGCCAGGAGGTCATGCTCAACGAGGCGTTCAACGTCGTCGAGGTGGAGTCGTTCGAGACGGTCGGCGAGGTCGTCATGCTCAAGGAGCTCCTTGAGGACGGCGAGCGCGCGCTGGTCATCTCGCACCACGACGACGAGAAGATCGTCCGCCTGGCGGAACCGCTGCGCGACGAGCCGATCCGGCCGGGCGACTCCCTGCTGCTGGAGCCCCGTTCCGGCTACGTGTACGAGCGCATTCCCAAGTCGGAGGTCGAGGAGCTCATCCTCGAGGAGGTCCCCGACATCTCCTACACCGACATCGGCGGCCTCACCGGTCAGATCGAGATGATCCGCGACGCGGTCGAGCTGCCCTTCCTCCACAAGGACCTCTTCCGCGAGCACCAGCTCACCCCGCCCAAGGGTGTCCTGCTCTACGGTCCGCCCGGCTGCGGAAAGACGCTCATCGCCAAGGCGGTCGCCAACTCGCTGGCCAAGCGGGTCGCCGAGCGCACCGGCAAGGACGTCGGCAAGAGCTTCTTCCTGAACATCAAGGGCCCGGAGCTGCTCAACAAGTACGTGGGTGAGACCGAGCGGCACATCCGCCTGGTCTTCCAGCGCGCACGGGAGAAGGCCTCCGAGGGCACCCCCGTCATCGTCTTCTTCGACGAGATGGACTCGATCTTCCGCGTCCGCGGCTCGGGTGTGTCCTCCGATGTGGAGAACACCATCGTCCCGCAGATGCTCAGCGAGATCGACGGCGTGGAGGGGCTGGAGAACGTCATCGTCATCGGCGCCTCCAACCGGGAGGACATGATCGACCCGGCGATCCTGCGGCCCGGCCGCCTGGACGTCAAGATCAAGGTCGAGCGCCCCGACGCCGAGGGAGCCCGGGACATCTTCGGCAAGTACGTGACCGAGGACCTCCCTCTGCACGAGGACGACCTGGTCGAACACGGTGGTTCGACCCGGGCCACGGTGGACGCCATGATCCAGCGGGTCGTGGAGCGGATGTACACCGAGGGCGAGGAGAACCGCTTCCTGGAGGTCACCTACGCCAACGGTGACAAGGAGGTCCTGTACTTCAAGGACTTCAACTCCGGCGCGATGATCGAGAACATCGTCTCGCGCGCCAAGAAGATGGCTATCAAGGACTACATCGACCAGCAGTCCAAGGGGCTGCGCGTCTCCCACCTGCTCCAGGCCTGCGTCGACGAGTTCAGCGAGAACGAGGACCTGCCCAACACCACCAACCCGGACGACTGGGCGCGGATCTCGGGCAAGAAGGGCGAGAGGATCGTCTACATCCGGACTCTCGTGACCGGGAAGAAGGGGGCCGACTCCGGTCGGTCCATCGACACCGTCGCCAACACCGGCCAGTACCTGTAGCAAATCGTTCGGAGCGGGGCCCGCGCACGATTCGGCGGGTCCCGCTCCGCCGTTGGTGGGGGATTGCCGGACACAATGGGGGAGTGGCCCGGGAACCTCCGATCCGGATCCGGTTTGATTTTTCGAGAAGCCGGGAGAAACCGCCTGAACTGCGATGACACGCCCGTCGAAGCCCGGTGGAAACGCCCGGGAAGACGGCGCTTAGGCCACAATTGGCGCGGAAGCGTTCAAGACAGGTCCGTGGCGGATAACCTCTCATCATGAGTGTGCGGCGGATTATGGGTATCGAGACCGAATACGGGATCTCCGTGCCGGGAAACCCCGGAGCCAACGCGATGGTCACCTCCACACAGGTGGTCAACGCCTACCTGGCCGCCTCGGCGGCACGGGCCAGGAGGGCACGCTGGGACTTCGAGGAGGAGAACCCGCTGCGCGACGCCCGCGGGTTCGACCTGGCGCGCGAGGTCGCCGACCCCACCCAGCTGACCGACGAGGACCTGGGGCTGGCCAACGTCATCCTCACCAACGGCGCGCGCCTTTACGTGGACCACGCGCACCCCGAGTACTCGGCGCCGGAGGTCACCAACCCCCTCGACGCGGTGCTGTGGGACAAGGCGGGCGAGCGGGTGATGGCCGACGCGGCCGCCCGAGCCGGGGCCACCCCGGGGATCGAGCCGATCCAGCTGTACAAGAACAACACCGACAACAAGGGCGCCTCGTACGGGTGCCACGAGAACTACCTGATGAACCGGTCGACGCCCTTCGGCGACATCGTCCGGCACCTGATCCCGTTCTTCGTCTCGCGGCAGGTGATCTGCGGCGCGGGCAAGGTCGGGATCGGCTCCGACGGCCAGGGCAGCGGTTTCCAGATCTCCCAGCGGGCGGACTTCTTCGAGGTCGAGGTGGGCCTGGAGACCACCCTGAAGCGTCCCATCATCAATACGCGGGACGAACCGCACGCCGACCCGGACCAGTACCGGCGCCTGCACGTCATCATCGGTGACGCCAACATGAGCGAGGTCTCCACCTACCTCAAGCTGGGGACCACCGCGCTGGTGCTGTCGATGATCGAGGACGGCTTCCTCAGCGCGGACCTGTCCCTGGAGACTCCGGTGGCGGACCTGCGGGAGGTCTCCCACGACCCGGGGCTGACCCACCGGGTCCGGCTGCGGGACGGGCGCCGGATGACCGCGCTGGAGCTCCAGGGTGAGTACCTGGACCAGGCGCGCAAGTACGTGGAGGACCGCTTCGGCACCGACGTGGACCCCGACACCGCAGACGTCCTCGACCGCTGGGAGTCGGTCCTGTCGCGGTTGGCCTCCGACCCGATGGACCTGGCCACCGAGCTGGACTGGGTCGCCAAGCTCAAGGTGCTGGAGGGGTACCGGTCCCGTGACGGGCTGGAGTGGTCCCACCCCAGGCTTCAGCTCGTCGACCTCCAGTACTCCGACGTGCGCGGGGACAAGGGCATCTACAACCGCCTGGCCGCGCGGGGACGGATGCGGCGCCTCGTGGAGGAGACCGAGGTGGCCCGGGCCGTCACCGAACCGCCGGAGGACACCCGCGCCTACTTCCGGGGCCGGTGCCTGGCGAAGTACGCCGACGAGGTGGCCGCCGCCTCCTGGGACTCGGTCATCTTCGACCTGCCGGGCTACGACTCCCTCCAGCGCGTGCCCACCCTCGAGCCGCGCAGGGGAACCAAGGAGCACGTGGGCGGGCTCCTGGACGCCTCCGCCACCGCCGCCGAGCTGGTGGCCGTCCTCGCGGGCAACCGCAGGAAGTGATCGCGGCGCGGTGCCCCGGCTGCCCCTCCGGCGCCGGGCACCGCGCCCCGGCGTGACGGCGTCGGAGGCACCGCACCCGTCGTGCGGGCGCCCGGTCCGTCAGTCGTGCCAGGTACCGTCCGCGCAGCGCATCGGTCGCAGGCTCAGCGCCGTCCACAGCTCCAGCCGCGTACGGGGGTCGCGCAGGTCGCGGCCGAGCACTCGCTCGGCTGTGCGTAGCCTGGCCCGCAGCGTGTTGCGGTGCACTCCGAGCTCCCGGGCCGTCTCCTCCACATGGGCACTGCTGTCCAGGTAGTGGCGCAGGGCGTGCGCCAGTTCCGTCCCGTTGCGCGCGTCATGCTCCACGACGGGTCCCAGCACCGCCTCGGTGAACGCCCTCGACCCGCTCTCGGGAACGGACGACCGCAACAGCGCCCAGGCGTCGGCCTCGTCCATGTGCCGGTACCCCTCGGCCGGGACGGCCCCGCGAGCCCGGGCCACCGCAGAGGCGAGTTCGCCCGGCCCCCGCGCACGGCACGCCCCCGCCGCGGACACGCCCTCGACCAGGGAGAGCAACCGTTCACCCGCGTGCGGACGGCCGGTGTCGGGAAGCACCGCCACCAGCACCTCACCGAGGTGGCACAGCCCGCTCGACCTGGCCGCCTCAGTGTCACCCAGCACGTCGACCAGGGCGTCGGCCGCGTCGTCCAGCGAACGCGGCTCGGAGGTACGCAGGCAGACGACCTCCCACGGTGGGGAGGGCAGCGTCAGCGGTACCCCCACCGTCTGCCCCAGCGCTGCCGCGCGCAGCAGCGGAGCGCGTTCGCCGAACATCGCCCGCCGAGCGTCGCGTGAGTGCAGCAGGTCCACGGCCAGCAGTGACGCGGCGTGGTTGGCCAGCACCCGGACGTTGGGCGAGGGATCGTCGCAGCGCAGCGCCACCCATCCGAGGGTGCGCCCGCTGGTGCCGAGTGTCTGGAGGAGGATCGACGACCCGTCGTCGGCCAGGACCCGCATGCCCGGGGTGGGGGCCGCCCCCACCACCTCGGAGCGCACCAGCGAGTGCCAGCCCGGTTCGCGCTCGGGGACCGCCCGACTCGTCATCGCGTTGCGGTCGAGCAGCAGGCACTCACCTGAGGTGGCCGACGCCAGTTCGCGCATCACCCCGGCCGGGCCCGAGCGCAGGGCCGCCCGCGCCATGGCGTCCTGGGCCGCCAGGACACGGCCCTGTTCACGGGTGCGTTCGGCGGCGTAGTGGTCGGCGACGGTCTCCACCACGGCGACGAACGACGTCTCGCCCTCGACCCGCAGGACCGGGAAGCCCAGCCGGTCGCCCTCGTCCAGGACCTCGGAGGGGATCTCGCTCAGCCAGATGTCGATGGCGAACGCCAGGCCCGCGCACCCGGCTCCGTGGAGGCGCCGCAAGTAGGCGCGGTGCCCCGCGGCGTCACCGCCCAGACCGAGCCCGGCCGTCAGCACGAGTTCACCGCCGCGGAGCCAGCGCACCGGGTCGGGCAGCTCCGTCACGTGCGCCCACCGCACCACGCGGTCCAGCCCGGCGAGCCCGGCCGAGGCGCTGACCTCCAGGTGCGGTGACGCGGTGATGTCGCGAACGGTGATGGCCACGGGCAGCCTCCCGCCTTCCCTCCTGCTGTGCGACCTGCACTTTTGTCACGTTACAACCTGTGCGAACCAACCCGACGTCGGTGGCCGGGGGGTGTCTACGGTCACAACAACACACCGGATCACATCGGTCGTGGTCGCCGACGACCACGCCAAGCGCCATCGGAGTTCCCATGTCAGAGCGGACCGCCCCCACGTCACCGCACCCCGCACGTGCGGCTGTGGCGGCCTTCGTCGGCACCACCATCGAGTGGTTCGACTTCTACATCTACGCGACCGCGGCCAGCCTGGTCTTCGCGACCCTGTTCTTCCCGGCCGACATCGACCCCATGGTCGGGTTGATGGCGTCCTTCGCCACCTTCTCGGTGGGCTTCTTCGCCCGCCCGCTGGGCGGCCTCCTGTTCGGCCACTACGGTGACCGGCTCGGCCGCAAGTCGGCGCTGGTCATCACCCTGCTGATGATGGGCGTGGCCACGTTCAGCGTGGGCCTGCTGCCCACCTACGAACAGGTCGGGTTCCTCGCCCCGCTGCTGCTGGTGGTGCTGCGGTTCGTGCAGGGCATCGCCGTGGGTGGTGAATGGGGCGGCGCGGTGCTCATGGCCGTGGAGCACGCCCCGGAGAACCGTAAGACCTTCTACGGTGCCTTCGCCCAGCTCGGCAACCCGGCGGGGGCGCTGCTGGCAACCGGCTCCTTCGGCCTCATCGCCGCCTGGGACACCGAGATCCTCTACGACTGGGGATGGCGCCTGCCCTTCCTCGCCTCGGTCCTGCTCGTGGTCGTCGGCATGGTCATCCGCTTCAAGGTGGAGGAGTCCCCGGTCTTCGACGCCGTGCAGGACGACCAGCCCCGGGGCCTCCCGCTCGGCTACGCCCTGCGCACCTCCTGGCGCACCCTCCTGCTTGGCGTGGGTGTCCTGCCGGTGGCTGTGGGCGGCTACTACATCGTCACCACGTTCCTCCAGGCCTACGGGGTCACCGAGGTCGGGATCAGCGAACAGGTCATCCTCACGGGTCTGAGCATCGCGGCCTTCGTGGAGCTGGTGGTCACCCTCGGGGTCTCCTGGCTGGGGGACCGCTACGGCACCGTCCGGGTCGTCACCATCGGCCTGGTGGGCGTGGGCGTGCTGGCCCTGCCGCAGTTCCTGATCCTGGAGACCGGCAGCACGCTGCTCATCGTCCTCATGCTCTGCGTGATGCGCGTCGCCATGGCCACCGTCTACGGTCCCATCGCCCGCGTGCTCGCCCAGATGTACCCGCCCCAGGCCCGCTACACCAGCATCTCGATCGCCTACCAGACGGCGGGCGCGATCTTCGGCGGTCTGGCCCCGCTGGCCTGCACCGCCCTGTTCGCCGCCACCGGGAGCATCCTCTCCGTGGTCGGGCTCCTGATCGGCATGGTGGTGCTGAGCGTGGTCTGCCTGGCCCACGCGCCCCGCTACCAGGACTCGGACCTGCTCACCTCGGCCTGACCCGTCCCCCCGCTCCCCAACCGCCCCGGTACCGCCGTCCCGCGGGACGGCGGTACCACCCACTCCTGAGGAGGATCGACCCGTGACCGGTCTGCTCATCCACAACGCCCGCGTCCTGACGATGGACGACACCAACCCGACCGCGCCCGCCGTGGCCGTACGTGAGGGCCGGGTCCGTCTGGTCGGCGGCGTCGAGGCTGCCCGGGCCGCGGCCGGACCCGGAGCCGTGGAAGTGGACGCGGGCGGACGGACCGTCCTGCCCGGCTTCATCGACCCGCACAACCACCTGCTCTCCACCGCCGAGTCCCTGGCGGCGGTGGACGCGCGCTACCCCCGGGTGGGCAGCGCCGCCGACCTGGTCGCCGCGATCGCGGCCGAGGCCGAGCGCACTCCGGCGGGCCAGTGGATCCGCGCGTTCTCCATGGACGACGCCAAGTATCCGGGCGGTCGGCCCACCCGTCGCCACCTGGACGAGGCCACCACGGAGCACCCGGTCATCGTCTACCACGTCTCCGGCCACCAGGCCGTGGTGAACTCCGCCGCGCTGGCCTGGAGCGGGATCGGCGAGGACGTGCCCGACCCGGCCGGCGGCTCCTTCGTCCGCGACGAGGGCGGACGGCTGACCGGGATGGTCACGGACGCGGCGATGGAACTCCTGCTGCCGCTGGCCGTGGACATCGGCTGCCACGGACCCAACTTCCACACGGCGCTGCCCACCGAGCACCTGCTCGGCTGGCTGTCCGACGCGGCCGAGCCGTACCTGTCGGCGGGTGTGACCACGGTGTGCGACCCGCAGGTCTCCGCCCGCGAGCTGCGGGTGTACCGGGCAGCGCGCGCCGCCGGAACCCTGCCGCTGCGCACCTTCGGCATGCCGCTCTCGCACCAGCTCGACTCCCTCACCCACGCCGGCCTCGCGAGCCCGTTCGGTGACGACTGGCTCCGACTGACCGGGATGAAGTTCTACTCGGACGGCACCCTCCTGGGCGGGACCGCGAAGTTCAGCGTTCCCTACGGTGAGCACGGCCAGTTCCCCGGGAGCCTCTACCACCACCCCGACCAGCTGGTGGACCTGGTGACCAGGGCCGCCAAGGAGGGGTGGCAGGTCGCGATCCACACGCAGGGCGACGCCGCGATGGAGCACACCCTGGACGCCATCGCCTCGGCTGCGCGGGTGTCGGGCCCGGACCCGCGCCCCCGGATCGAGCACTGCGGCTACCCGACGGTGGAGCAGGCCAAGCGCTTCACCGACCACGGGGTCATCCCGGTCAACCAGCCCAACTTCCTGTACGACAGCGGCGGCGACTTCCTGCGCCGCTTGGGGGACCGCGCGCACCGGCTCCAGCCCATGCGCGAGGAGATCGACCTGGGACTGCGCCCGGTGCTGTCCAGCGACTCCTTCGTCTCCAGCCTGCGTCCGATGGACACCGTGGCCAACGCGGTGTGCCGCACCACCCGGGAGGGGGCCGACATCGGTCGGGAGCAGGGCGTCACCCTGTACGAGGCGCTGCGCGCCCACACCCTGGACGCCGCGCACGCGCTGGGGGTCGAGGACCGTCTGGGCGCGCTGCGCCCGGGCTACCTCGCCGACCTGGTCGTCCTCGACGCGGACGTGGAGTCCCTGCCGCAGGACCGGCTGCGCGAGGTGAACGCCTGGCTGACGGTCCTGGACGGCGAGGTTGTCCACCGGGCGGCCTGAGGGGAGGGGGATCGGAGCCGGTCACGGGTGGGGCCGTGGCCGGTGACCGGTTCCCCGGAGCGGACGCGAGCGTCCCCGCCCGCTGCACGCGGACGGGGACGCCTGGTTTCTCAGGTCAGCGGACCGGTGGTCCGCCGGCAACGGGGATCAGGTGCGCAGACGGACGCCCCAGGAGTTCACCATGGGGGTGACCTCCTGGTAGAAGGTGGTCCCGCCGGTGCGGCAGTTGCCGGAGCCGCCGGAGGTGACGCCCTGGGCCTGGTTGCCGGAGATGTAGGAGCCGCCGGAGTCGCCGGGCTCGGCGCACACGGTGGTCCGCGTCATGTTGGTGACGGTGCCCTCGGGGTAGCTCACCGACTGGCCGCGGGCCTGGATGGTGCCGCAGTGCCAACCGGTGGTGGAGCCGGAGCGGCAGACGGAGGAGCCGATGGGCGCCTGGTTGTGACCGGCGACGGTGGCGTAGCCGCCGGTGTTGTAGCGGCTGACCAGGTTGGTCAGCGTGAAGTTGGACGTTCCGCGGACGAAGGCGGCGTCGTTGCCCGGGAAGATGGACTGCTCGAAGACGCCCCGGCCGTTGCCGATGGTCACCTGGGTGCCCACGCGGCCACAGTGACCGGCGGTGACGAACCCGGGCTGACCGGCGGCGTTGGTGGCCGCGAAGCCGACCGAACAGCGGCCGCCCATGGTGTAGGCCAGACCGCCGATGATGTCGGCGTACAGCTCGGGCTGCTCGGTGGTGGTCACCTCGACCGCCGAGGCGTCCACGCCGGCGTCGGCGAGCAGGCCGCCCACGTCGGCGCCGGAACCCTCCAGGACCTCCAGCACGACGGTGTCACCCGCGACGTCCGGGTACCAGCCGACCACGCCGGGAACGGCGTCGGCGGCGTTGAGCTCCTCGACGATCTCGTCGAGGCCCGTGATGCCGTAGGAGACCAGTTCGGTCCCGGCGCCGGTGGCCTCCACCGCCTCGACCGCGGCGGAGTCGGTGACCAGGACGGTCAGTTCCAGGGTCTCGGTGTCGAAGACGGAGCCGCCGTAGGCGTCCCCGGCGGCCGCGGCCGCGGCCTCGTCGACCTCGAAGGCGGTGTCCTGGGCGGCCAGCAGTTCATCGGCCTCAAGCGGGGTCAGGCCGAGGTCGCGCTGGAGCGCCTCCTGCATGGAGACGGCGTCGGCCTCCGGGGTGGGTGACTGGGGGAGTGGTCCGGTGGCCGCGAAGGCTCCCGGGGCGGCGGACAGCACCAGGCCGAAGGCCAGGGCTCCCGTTCCGATGGCGGAGACAACGGGGGAGGGTCGCATGAGGTCCCTACTCTCCAGGGGGGATTAACGGGGGATCGGGGTCGAAATCACTTCGACCCCTGTCGTTCACCGAGACATTCGGTAAACAACGCCTAACCATAGGTGCACGTTTTGGTGAGGGAAAGACCGTCAGAACGGTGAAGCATTCAGAACGCGGTGGGGTCAACCGATGATCGGTCACGAGGTCGTCGCAGAACGTGGCGACGCGAGTGGCCACCTCGCGGTTGTCGGAGTCGATGCGCTACCGACCGAATCCGGCCTCGCGTCGCAAGGGGGGCATTCTGGCCACATGCGGACAGCGGTACCGGGTGCCAACCGTGTCCACTCGGACACACAGGCGTAACAGCAGTGGTCACGGCTTCGCTCGCGGCCTCCCGATCGTGCGCACAGCGCCCCCTTGTTCGACGGGCGGCGGTCTCGTGCGCCTCAGACGGGCGACCGGGCGTGACCACGCGCAAGAGGGTGTAGAGGTCCGTGAACGGCAAACGCCCCCGCCCGCCGAACGGCGGACGAGGGCGCGGTCGCGCGGGAACCACTCGGTTCCCGAACGGGCCTAGCTGGTGACGAGGCTGAGGTTCCAGGTGCTCAGCGCCGGGCCGACCTCCTGGTAGTACGTGGTACCACCGGAGGAGCAGTTGCCGGAGCCGCCCGAGGTCATGCCCTGGGCCTGGTCGTCGGCGATGAACGAACCGCCGGAGTCGCCGGGCTCGGCGCACACGTCGGTACGGGTCATGTCGGTGACGGTGCCCTCCGGGTAGCTCACCGACTGCCCGCGGGCCTCGATGGACCCGCAGTGCCAGCCCGTGGTGGAGCCGGAACGGCAGACGGCCGCGCCGACCGGGGCCTGGCTGGAGCCGCCGACGGACTGGGTGCCACCCGAGCTGTACATGTTGACCAGGTTGGTGACGGTCCAGTTGGACGTCGAACTGACGAAGGCCGCGTCGTTGCCCGGGAAGATGGACTCCTCGAACACACCGGAGCCGCTGCCGTCCTCGCTGTCGGCGGAGGTGCCGACCGTGCCGCAGTGGCCGGCCGTCACGAATCCGTCGTTGCCGGAACTGTCGGTGACCGCGAATCCGACCGAGCAGCGCCCGCCGCCCATGTAGTAGGCGTCACCGCCGACGATGTCGGCGTACAGCTGCGGCGCCTCGTCGGTCTGCTCCACCTGGACGGCGGAGGAGTCCACGCCCGCGGCCTCGACGAAGCTCTGGGCCTCGGAGGTGTCGGTGGCCTCGATGACGACGGTGTCGCCGGCGAGGTCCGGGTACCAGCCGACGACACCCGGCTGGGCGCCGGCTGCGTCGAGCTCGTCCATGATCTCCGCCAGGCCCTCGGTGCCGTACGAGACCAGTTCGGTCCCGGCGCCGGTGGCCTCGACGTCCGACACGGCTCCGGCGTCCGTGAGCAGGACGGTCAGTTCCAGGGTGTCGGTGTCGAACACGGAGCCCGCGTAGGCGTCACCGGCGGCCTTGGCCGCCGCCGTGTCGATCCCGAGAGCGTCATTCTGGGCTTCGAGCAGGTCTTCGGCCTCGAACGGGGTGAGGCCGAAGTCCCTCTCAAGCGCTTCCTGCATGGTGGCCGCCTCGCCCTGGGGCGCGGGCTCGGTGGGTGCGGTGACGGCGGAGGCGCCGGGCGCGACCGAGAGCGCGAGCCCGAAGGCCAGTGCTCCCGTGCCGATCGCGGAGATGACGGGGGAGGGTCGCATTGATCCCTACTCTCCTTGGGGAATTGACGGGGGTCGGGGCTCGGCCACACCTGAGGGCGAGACCGGTCCCCGGGGTGAGTCCTTCGGGCGAGCCGGAGAACTCATTCGTCTACCGAGACGCTCGGTAAACGAATCCAAACCATAAGTGAACATCTTGGGCAGCGAAAGCCCATGAAATGGATAATTCACTCAGCTGACAAGAGGATCATCCGATCATTGGACTCAATAGGGGCATCACTCTGCGTCGCGTGGTGTCTGACCTCCTGTTTTGATGACTGGCTGTACGTGGATCACAAACCCGCCAGTAGAACAAGGGGAGTTGAGTGGCCGGATGCGGACACTGGAACCGGGTGCCATCCGTGATGGCGGCGCTACGTAGACGTACACAGCATGGTCAGGGCATCGCGGAGGGTGAAGATCATGTTCGACAAGTGAACATGTGTGCGCATGTCGTCATTGAGGTGGGAGCGAGGGTGCGACGTAGTGTCACGGGCGCGGTCCGGGCCGCGCTGGCGCCTCCCGACGAGGACACGCCCGGAGCGGAGTCGATCCTCGTGCCCGCGCCGCGCGCGCCCCGGCCGGACGATTCGAGGTAACTAGCGAGTATCGGGCCTGTGGAAGACGGTTGAGGAGGGGACCGTTGGGCCAAGATAAGGGCGAGGGCCCCGAACGGGAGGTAACGACAGATGGCGAATGACAACGGCGGCCAGAAGCACTCCTCGCGGCGTGACGAGGAGGTCGAGGAGACCGAGGCAGCGCCCGAGGCGCAGGAGCGCGACGAACAGCTGGACGAGGACGTCGACGACATCCTCGACGAGATCGACGACGTGCTGGAGAGCAACGCCGAGGACTTCGTGCGCCAGTTCGTACAGAAGGGCGGTCAGTGACCAACCGGTTCGCTGACAGCGCACCCGGCCGTCACCGGCCCCGGGGCGCACGGGACTAGGGTCGATCCCATCGGCCGGTACCACCCCCGGCCACCACGGGAACGACAGACAGACGGACGACAGGCGCCCCACCCGCCCCCGTGACGGGGTGGGGCGCGAGCGGAGGGAGTCGCGTGTTCGAAGGCTTCGAGGGCGGACGGATGTCGGCCGCTTTCATGAGTGCGGGGACCTCGTCCTTCACCGAGTTTCTCCGGGAGGTCAAGCCCGAGCTGCTGCCCGCCCACCACACCGGATCGGCCGGCGCCCCCGGCACGGCCGAGCACCTCACCCCGGACGCGACGACCATCGTCGCGCTCACCTTCCCCGGCGGTGTCCTGCTCGCCGGCGACCGGCGCGCCACCCAGGGCAACGTCATCGCCAACCGGGACATGGACAAGCTGTTCCGGACGGACGAGTTCTCCGCGGTGGCCATCGCCGGTTCGGCGGGGATCGGCATCGAGCTCGCCAAGCTCTACCAGGTGGAGCTCGAACATTACGAGAAGCTTGAGGGGCGCTCCCTCTCGCTCGAGGGCAAGGCGAACAAGCTGGCGCAGATGGTGCGCGGCAACCTCGGCATGGCCATGCAGGGCTTCGTCGTGGTCCCCCTCCTGGTCGGGTTCGACGAGAACACCGAACAGGGGCGGGTGTTCAGCTACGACGCCGTGGGCGGCCGCTACGAGGAACAGCGCTACTACTCGGTCGGATCCGGGTCGGTCTACGCCAAGGGCTCCATCAAGAAGCTCTACCGGGACGACCTGGACCAGACCACGGCGATCAGGGTCGCGCTCGAGGCGCTCTACGACGCCGCGGACGACGACTCCGCCACCGGCGGCCCCGACCTGCACCGCAGGATCTTCCCCCTCGTCGACGTCATCACCGAGGACGGGCACCGGAGGATCGGCGCGGACGAGGTCGCCCGCCTGGCGACGGAGGTCGTCGAAGGACGAGCCGCCGACCCCGACGGTCCGAAGGCCCGCCTGAGCTGAGGCCACCCGGGCCTCCACCCCAGACCTCTCCCGACTAGGTAAGGAACGATCCGCGGTGTCGATGCCGTTCTACGTCGCCCCCGAGCAGCAGATGAAGGACAAGGCGGACTACGCGCGCAAGGGCATCGCGCGCGGCCGCAGCGCCGTCGTCCTTCAGTACGAGGGCGGAATCCTGCTGGTGGCGGACAACATGTCCCGCACACTGCACAAGATCAGCGAGCTCTACGACCGCATCGGCTTCGCCGCGGTCGGGCGTTACCCCGAGTTCGAGAACCTGCGCCTGATGGGCGTGCGCTTCGCCGACGTACGCGGGTACCAGTTCGACCGCCGTGACGTCAGCGGCCGTCAGCTCGCCAACATCTACGCCCAGACCCTGGGCACCGTCTTCAGTGAGAGCCTCAAGCCCTGGGAGGTCGAGATCGTGGTCGCCGAGGTCGGTGACACGGCGGCCGAGGACGAGATCTACCGCATCACCTTCGACGGCTCCATCGTGGACGAACAGGGCTTCGTCGCGGTGGGCGGCTCCTCCGAGCACGTGTCCAGCCAGCTCAAGGACCGGTTCGCCGCGAACGCTCCGCTCAGTGCGGCGCTGAACGCGGCCACCCACGCCCTCGCGCACGAGAACGGCGAGGAGCGCGAACTGGAGGCGGCCAACCTGGAGGTCGCCGTCCTGGAACGCTCCAGGGAGCACCGCAAGTTCCGCCGCATCCACGGTGACCGCCTGACCGCCCTCATCGAGCAGGGCAAACGGGGCACCACCGGGGACGAGGCCGACGAGTGATCTGACAGCACAACGGTGCGGCGCCACCCGGGCGCCGCACCGGCCGGGCTGGTGTGGGCGACGCGGCCCCGTCGTCCACGCCACGGTGACGGAAGTTGGTGAGGCCGCGTGGAACGACGGATCTTCGGGCTGGAGAACGAGTACGGGGTCACGTGCACCTTCCGGGGGCAGCGCCGCCTGTCGCCGGACGAGGTCGCCCGGTACCTCTTCCGGAGGGTGGTCTCCTGGGGGCGCAGCAGCAACGTGTTCCTGCGCAACGGCGCCCGCCTGTACCTGGACGTGGGCAGCCACCCCGAGTACGCCACCCCCGAGTGCGACAGCCTCGTGGACCTGGTGGCCCACGACAAGGCCGGTGAGCGCATCCTGGAGGGGCTGCAGGTCGACGCCGAGCAGCGCCTCCACGAGGAGGGCATCGCCGGGGACATCTACCTGTTCAAGAACAACACCGACTCGGCGGGCAACTCCTACGGCTGTCACGAGAACTACCTCGTCGGCCGTCACGGGGAGTTCGGCCGCCTGGCCGACGTGCTCATCCCCTTCCTGGTCACCCGGCAGATCATCTGCGGTGCGGGCAAGGTGCTCCAGACGCCCAGAGGGGCACTGTTCTGCGTCAGCCAGCGCGCCGAGCACATCTGGGAGGGCGTCTCCTCCGCGACCACCCGCTCACGCCCCATCATCAACACCCGCGACGAACCCCACGCGGACGCCGAGCGGTTCCGCCGCCTGCACGTGATCGTGGGCGACTCCAACATGAGCGAGACCACCACCCTGCTCAAGCTCGGCTCCACCGACCTCGTTCTGCGGATGATCGAGGCCGGGGTGGTCATGCGCGACTACACCCTGGAGAACCCGATCCGGGCGATCCGCGAGATCAGCCACGACATGACCGGCCGCCGCAAGGTGCGCCTGGCCAACGGCCGCGAGGCCAGCGCCCTGGAGATCCAGCGCGAGTACCTGGAGAAGGTGCAGGGCTACGTCGACCGGCACGGCACCGACGCCGTCGGCAAGCGCGTCCTGGACCTGTGGCAGCGCACCCTGGAGGCGGTGGAGACCCAGAACCTGGAGACGGTCCAGCGCGAGATCGACTGGGTGGCCAAGTACATGCTGCTGGAGCGCTACCGGGAGAAGCACGACCTCACCCTCTCCTCTCCGCGGGTGGCCCAGCTCGACCTCACCTACCACGACATCCACCGCGAGCGCGGCCTGTTCTACCTGATGCAGAAGCGCGGTCAGATGGACCGTGTGGTGGGGGACCTGAAGATCTTCGAGTCCAAGTCGGTGCCCCCGCAGACCACGCGTGCCCGGCTGCGCGGGGAGTTCATCCGCCGGGCACAGGAGCAGCGGCGCGACTTCACCGTGGACTGGGTGCACCTCAAGCTCAACGACCAGGCGCAGCGCACCGTGCTGTGCAAGGACCCCTTCAAGTCGGTGGACGAACGGGTGGAGAAGCTGATCGCCGGGATGTGAGTCCGGCCGGTACCCAAGGCCCCGGAGGTCGGCCGGAGACGGCCACCCCCGGGGCCTTCGGCTGCCCTCCCACCTGCACGTTCGCTTTCGGTGGCCGACGGTGCCGGTTTCCCGTGGGCCGAAAACCGGAACGGGTTGCTCCCAGGGGCTGGCCACACTCCGACTGTTCGGTAGTGTGACCCTGTCCTGAGCCGGAAATCAGAGGTTGTGACCCATGCACCGACGTGCTGCCGCCCTCGCGGTGCCACTGACCGCCATCGCCTTGGCGGTCTCCAGCTGCTCATCGCTCCCGGAGGACTGGCGTACCCCCGCCTTCCTCCGCATGAACGACGACACGCTCGACTCCCGGTTGCCCCAGGTCACCGGTGACGTCGGCGAGGAGCCCGAGATCGCCTTCCCCGACATCGAGCCTCCGGACGAGGAGATCTCCGGTGTCGTGAGCAAGGGTGCGGGTGAGGACGCCCTGGTCGGGGCGGACGACCTGGTCATCGCCAACGTCGTCCAGTACCAGTGGACCGCTCCGGGAGAGGGCGAGCCGGTCGAGGGCCAGTCCAGCTACGAGAACGGTGCCCCGGACCTGATCCGCATGGACCAGATGCCGGAGTACATCACCGAGACCCTGGTCAGCCAGCCCATCGGCAGCCGCGCGGTCTACGTCTTCCCGGCGCTGACCGAGGAGGAGAAGGCCCAGGCCGAGTCCATGGGGCAGCCCGCCCCCGAGGGCGCGAGCGTCCTGGTGATCGACATGGTCGACCGGTACAGCAAGGGTGCGGTCGTCCCGGGCGAGCAGACCAACGACGGCGGCGGCGACCTGCCCACGGTGACGCAGGAAGGGCACAGCCAGCCCCGGATCGAGGTCCCCGACGCCGAGGCTCCCGACGAACTCGAGGTCACCCCCCTCATCGAGGGTGAGGGCGCCGAGGTCGAGGAGGGCCAGCAGGTCATCGTCCAGTACACGGGCGTGCGCTGGGAGGCCGACGACAACGGCGAGAACGAGGTCTTCGACTCCTCGTGGAACCAGGGCGGCGTCCCCTTCGACACCACCATCGGCGCAGGTGCGGTCATCGAGGGCTGGGACGAGGGCATCGTCGGCCAGAAGGTCGGCAGCCGCGTCATGCTGGTCGTCCCCGGTGGCCTGGCCTACGGGGAGTCCGAGGAGGAGGCCATGGGCGCCCCCGCGGGGACCCTGGTGTTCGTGGTCGACGTGCTGGGCGCCTACGACAACCCGCCGCCGCCCGAGCAGGAGCAGACCGAGGAGACCGCGGAGGACGCCGGGGGCGACGAGGTCGCCGAAGACCCGGAGGAGTCCGAGGAGTAGTCACCTCCCCACAGACGACACGCACCGTCGCCCCCGCGCCCCGAGCCGCGGGAGCGGCGGTGCGTTCGTGTCCGGGGCCGTCCGGTCCCCAGCCTCGGCAGGCCGGTCCGGGCGGCGGAGGAGACACGCAGAGCGGGGCCGGGCTGCGGGGGAGCGGCGGCGGGCATGCGTAGAGTCGGTTGCCCACGGTGCGTATGGGGCGAGGGGGAACCATGCCAGACCAGCGGCGGTACTGCTACGTGTCGGGTCTGCGCCTGGGGGTACCGGCCCTGGAGGAGCTCTGCGCGCAGGGGCGTCCACCGAGCCTGGTGGTGTCCTACCCGGCGGAACTGGCGCACCGCTGCGGATACACGGACTTCGAGGAGCTCACCCGTCGCCACGGCCTGCCGCACCTGCGGGCGGCCGACATCAACACCGACGAGGTGCGCGACGCCCTCCGCGCCCACCGGATCGACCTCATGGTGGTCGCTGGCTGGTCGCAGCTGGTGCACGACGAGGTCCTGGCCTCGCTGCCGCTGGGCGGGGTGGGCCTGCACCCCTCCCCGCTCCCGGTCGGCCAGGGCCGCGCGCCCATCCCGTGGACGATCCTGCGTGACATGCGCTCCAGCGCCGTCAGCCTCTTCCACCTGACACGCGAGGCCTTCTCAGGCGACATAGTCGACCGAATCTGGTTCGACGTGGCCGAGGACGTCACCGCCACCGGCCTCTACGAGCGGACCGGGCAACTCCAGTCCGAACTCCTCGTGCGCAACCTGGACGCCCTCCTGACGGGACGCGCCCCCCGGCGCCCCCAGGCGGGCCACGGCTCGGTGTGGCCCCGGCGCCGCCCCAGCGACGGGCACCTCGACCTCTCGGCGGCCGGGCGGGACGTGGACCGGATGGTGCGCGCCCTGGCCGATCCCTACCCCGGAGCCTTCGCGATGTTCGGCGGAGCGCGCATCACCCTGTGCGGAGGCCGACTCTCCGAGGAGGCCGTGGGCGGGGACCCGGGGCAGATCGTCTCCGCCGGTCCGGGTCGTGAGTGGGGTGTGACCTGCGGGGACGGAAGCGTGTTCGTGCCCGAATCACTCCGGGTGGACGAGGGCGTGCGCGCCGAACCGACCTCCCTGGCCATGTTCCGGCCCGGGCGGTACTTCGACGTACCCTCCGAACACATGATGGCCGCGACCCGCCGCACCCCGCTCCCCGGCTCGGAACTGCCCTTCCTGGGAGCCCAGTACCGCGGGGACCACGACTCCGACCACCGGGTCGGTCAGGACGAACCGCGCGGCCTCAACCACCGATGAGCGTCGCGGCGTGGCGCCCGGCGGCGGCCGCGCTGAGGAAGGCCGCCCGGTCCTCGTCCAGCCCGCGCCCCATCGTTGACACCTTCACGGGAAGCGCGCGCACCTCGTCATCCAAACCGCTCACGGACACCTCCACGAGTGTGTGGCGCTCGCCCAGGTTCCAGGCCTGGTCGCGGACGCGCTCGCCGAAGAAGCCCGGCAGCCGGGGCACCACCACGTCGGCCGGGGCCAGGGCCACCCGCCCGTAGGCGGTCAGGCTGTGGTGGGACACCCCCCGGTGCCGCTCGCGGGGGTCGGCCTCGCTGACCCTCAGGCTGGCCACGGGACGACCACCGAGGACGGCGGCGGCGTTGACCGCTTCGCCGCAGGACACACCGGAGAACCCCCACGGGGTGCCGGTGCCCAGGTTGCCCGGGCCCTGGCAGACCACCGCGACCTCAGCGTCCAGCACGTGCCGGGCCGCGAGCAGTCCCGAGTGCACCGTGACCGCCTCCAGGTCACCGCCGAAGGCCTGACCGGTGGTCACACACCCGCTGAGCAGGCCGTCCTCCCTCAGTGCGCCCACGATCCGAGAGAAGGCGGCGGGCAGTGCGCCGCCGTCGAGCATCACGTTGACCACCCGCGTCCCGGGGCGCTCGACGCGCACCCCGGCCAGGACGGCGGGCAGAGCGGAGTGGAGGTCGGCCACGACCACGGGCATCCCGTCGATCCCCTCGGCCGCGCGCAGCGCCTCGTGGTGGGGAGAACCCTGCTCGTCCGCGCCCAGAACGGTGGCCTGGAGAGGCGTGTAGCGGGCCTTCACCAGGTGTCCGGGGCCCTCGCGGTCGTCAGGCAGGCGGTCGGGGACCGCCACCACCAGGGCGTAGCCGCCCGTACCCAGGCCCAGGTCGAGCGCCCCGGTGTTGAGCAGGACCAGATCCCCCACCTCGGGGGCGCCCACGAGGTCGGTGTAGGCCAGGGCCGTGCAGGTCGCGGTCTCTTCGGCTCCGTTCCCTCTGACCGGTACCGAGACCGCACACACGCGGACCCCGGGCCAGGAGGGCAGGATCTGTAGGACTTCACCGCGGCGCCACCGGATCATGCTGGGCACGGTACCGTCGGACCTGAACCGAAGGTGGGAGGACGCGCCCTCGCGGCCCCGCCCGGTCCACCACAGCGTGCAACACAGCGGGCAAGGGGAGTGCGGACGATGTCGCGCAGGAAGACCGAACGGCAACTGAACCTGGTCATCTGCCTCCTGTCCACGCGGCGCCACCTGACCGCCCAGGAGATCAGGGCGACGGTCCAGGGGTACGCCGAGGCCGACACCGAGTCGGCGTTCAAGCGCATGTTCGAGCGGGACAAACGGGAGCTGCGCGACAGCGGTATCCCCATCCAGGTCGGCACCGGGGACGCCTTCAGCGGCGAGGAGGGTTACCGGATCTCCCCCTCCGACTACGAGCTGCCCGAGATCGAGCTCCTGCCCGACGAAGCGGTCGTGCTGGGTCTGGCCGCCCGCGCCTGGCGCCACGCCTCCCTGGGCGAGGCCGCCGCCAACGCCCTGTTCAAGCTCCGCTCGGCCGGGGTTCCGGTGGACACCGAGGCCGCTCCGGGGCTGACCCCCGCGATGCGCACCGACGAACCGGCCTTCGGTCCCGTGTGGCAGGCCATCCGGGACCGCCGTCCCATCTCCTTCGACTACCGCAAGCCCGGCGACAACGGGGCCCAGCGGCGCGAGGTCGAGCCGTGGGGCATCGTCAACCTGCGCGGCCACTGGTACGTGGTCGGCCACGACCGGCTCCGCGACGCCCGCCGGGTGTTCCGTCTCGGTCGGATGCGGGGCGGTGTCACCGTGGTCCGTACCGGCCCGGACGTCGTCGTTCCCGAGGGGGTGGACCTGCGCTCGGTGGTCTCCCAGCAGAGCGCGGTTCCCGAGCGCACCGCCACGCTGCGGGTGCGTACCGAGGCCGCCCACGACCTGCGCCGTCTCGCGCTGCGCGTGGTTCCGGGAGAGCGGGACAGTACGGGCGACGGCTGGGACACCCTCACCCTGCCCTTCACCAGCACCACGGGGCTGGTGCGCAAGGTGGCCTCTCACGGCTCGCGCGCGATGGTGGTGGAACCCGAGCCGGTCCGCGCGGCGATGGCCGACCACCTGGCCGGGGTGGTCGAGGGCACCATCGCGGCGGAGGAGGCCGACACCGCCGAGGGGACGGACGGCACCGACGCGCCGGCGCGCGGTCCACGCTCCGCCGACCAGCTGCGCCGACTCCTCATGCTGGTGCCCTACGCGCTCGGTCGCGACGTGCGCGTGCCGGAGGTGGCCCGGCACTTCGGACTCAGCGAGAAGCAGGTGGTCTCCGACCTGAGCCTGCTGTGGATGTGCGGTCTGCCCGGGTACACCCCCGGCGACCTGATCGACGTCGACCTCGACGCCGCCCGCGAGACCGGCGAGATCATCATCGCCAACGCCGACACACTGGCCCAGCCGCTGCGCCTGACCGCCGACGAGGCGGCCAGCCTGGTCGTGGGCCTGTCCCTGCTGGAGGCACTGCCCGAGGCGCAGGGGATCGAGGGCGGCGCGCTCAAGCGGGTGGGGGAGAAACTGCGTACGGCCGCGGGTTCTGCCGTGAGCGACCTGGCCGACGCCGTGCAGGTGCGGGTCGAGGTCGACGACCAGGTGGCCATGACCCAGCGGCGCTGCGCCGACGCCCTCAGCGGCGGCCAGCGCCTGCACCTGCGGTACCTTTCGGGGTACCTGGACCAGGTGACCGAGCGTGACGTCGATCCCATGGGCCTGGTGGTCCAGGACGGCCAGACCTTCCTGGAGGGCTACTGCCACCTGCGCGGGGACGTACGGCTGTTCCGCCTGGACCGGGTCCTGGAACTGACCGTGCTGCCCTTCGCGGCCCAGGTGCCCGAGGGGGTGGTCCGCCGCGACCTGTCCGCCGGGGTGCTCCAGCGCTCCGAGCGCGACGCCCTGGTGACGCTGGCACTGGAGCCCTCCGCGCGCTGGGTGACCGAGGACTACGTGTGCGAGTCGGTGACCGAGATGCCCGACGGGGAGGCCCGGGCCACCCTGCGCACCCCGGCGCCCGCGTGGGTGGCCCGACTGGCGTTGTCGCTGGGACGGGAGGGGCGCGTGGTGTCACCGGCAGCCCTCGCCAAGGACGTCCGTGCCGAGGCGGAGCGGGCTCTGGAGCACTACCGTACTGTTCGAAACCGAACCGAATTGGTCGAGACCACTTCGTCTCCGGAGTGACGCGTACCCGTTCACCGGGGGGTGGGGTACAGGTCATGACGGAAGGGATATGGTGAACTCGTGATCGCCTTCGCTGTCCTCTGCGGCGTTTTCTGCGCAGGAGTGCTCGTCGTCGGCGCCCTCGGACTGAGGGTGCGCCGCGCGGCCTCCGCGCTGTCCGAAGGGGTGACACGGGCGGCGGGCGGGTACCACGCGAGCAGCGCTGACCTGCGTGAGCGCGTGCGCCATGGCGGTGCTGGGACATGACGGCCCCGCGGACGAACGCGCGTACCATCAGAGGCGCTTGGTCGCGCCCCACAGAGAGGTAGAACCATGGGACCGTTCAACGGACCTACCATCGCCATCCTGGTGATCCTGGCCATCCTGCTGTTCGGAGCCAAGAAGCTTCCGGACCTGGCCCGCTCCCTGGGGCGCAGTGCTCGCATCCTCAAGGCCGAGAGCAAGGGCCTGGTCGACGAGGAGAACAAGGAGTCCGAGGGCCAGCAGGGCGAGCAGGCACAGCAGAACCAGCAGCAGCCGCAGCAGCAGGCCCAGCAGAACCCGGCTCCGCAGCAGAACCAGCAGCAGCCGCAGCAGCAGGGTTACCCGCAGCTGCCCCCCGGTCAGCGCATCGTCAACGAGTCCGGTGAGCCGACCAACCAGACCTACAACAACTAGACCGTTCCGGTGGACCGGCGTGGTACCGGCGGGTGCCGCGCCGGTCGGCTGTCGCCAGCGGGGAGCGCCCGCCCCCGCGGCGGGCCCAAGGAGAAGAGAGTGACCGAAAGATGAGGTCCCGAAGCCGGTCGGCGAACCCGGATGCCCGGATGCCGCTCATGGACCACATGCGCGAGCTGCGCAACAGGCTGGCCAAGGCGCTGCTCATCCTGTGCCTGGGAGCTGTGGTCGGCTTCGTCTTCTACGACCAGATCTGGGACTTCCTCACCAGGCCCTACTGCTCGCTTCCCGCCTCCCAGGTGGTCGAAGGCGGCGGCTGCTCCCTGATCGTCACCGGCCCCTTCGACGCCTTCTTCGTCGCCTTCAAGGTCTGGATCTTCGTCGGTGCCCTGGTCACGGCCCCGCTCTGGCTCTACCAGCTGTGGGCCTTCGTGGCCCCGGCCCTGCACGGCAGCGAGAAGAAGTACGCCTACATCTTCGCCCCGCTGGCCGGGATCCTCTTCGTCTCCGGCGCGGCCCTCGCGTACTCGATCACCGCGCTCGCGCTCCAGATGCTCTTCGGGTTCCTGCCCGACGACGCCGACCCCTACCTCACGATCGGCGAGTACCTCAGCTACATGCTCATCATGATGAGCATGTTCGGCCTGGGCTTCGTCATGCCGCTGCTGGTGGTCCTGCTCAACATCGTCGGCATCGTCACCCACGAGGCCATCGCGAAGTGGCGCCGGGTCATCATCTTCTGCGCCTTCCTGGTCGCCGCGATCATCACCCCGGCCGAGCCGATCTCCATGCTCGCCCTGGCCGTCCCCCTCGTGATCCTCTTCGAGATCGCCGAGGTGTTCTGCTACTTCAACGACCGTCGCAAGAAGCGCCGCGACCCCACCAGCGAGCTGGACGACGACGAGATCTCCGAGCTGGACGACCAGCTCTCGGAGCTGGACCACTCTCCCACCCCGCTCGAGGAGACCGACTCCGACGGCGGTTCCGGCAAGCGTTCCTGAGCAGCTCGGTGACGCGCTAGGGTTCGGCCGGGGGCCGTCGGCCGCCTTCCGGGCCGGGCGCGGCCGCCGCCCGTCCGACACCGACCCGTCTCCCGCTGGGACACCAAGGAGCCTTCCCCCGAACGGGCTCCCGGACTAGGAAGTGCTGATGAGCGAGCAGACTGAGGCCAAGAGGGACCTGCCGCCCGAGGCCATGGGCAACGAGAAGTGGCACGACACCACGCACGCCGTGTGGTTGCGTTCCTCCCTGTCCAAGGAGGAGTCCGAGGCGGTCGTGGAGGTCGCCGAGTTCGACGACGGCTTCCGCGCCGTGCGGGACGGCAAGTCCCCGGAGAAGGGCACCCTGTTCTTCACGCCCGCCGAGTGGGAGGCGTTCGTCCTGGGCGCCCGTGACGGTGAGTTCGACATCCCCGAGGAGTACCTCACCGAGGAGGAGATCGCGATCCAGCGCGGCGAGACCGAGGTCGAGGCGACCTGGGTTCCCTCCCCACTGAACACGCCGGAGGCGATGGAGGAGTACCATCGCCGCCAACGTGAGGAATCCGAGCGGAAGTCCACGACCGAGGACGACTGACCGGAGCACCCACACCCGGGCGCGCGGGTGTACGGGCTCCTCACCTGACCCCGTACACCCTTCGTTCCCAAATGTGGGTAGCTAAGGACCGGCATATGTCCCCTCATATCGCCCTTCTGGTCAACCCGGCCTCAGGCCGTCGTCGCGCCGCCGTCATCGCGGTGAGGCTGAAGGAGGCCCTGCGCGCCCAGGGCGCGCGCGTTCACGTCTACACGGGCCGTTCGGCCGCGGACAGCCGCAGGCTGGCCAGGTTGGCCGCCGCTGACCGCCCCGACGCACTGGTCGCGGTGGGCGGTGACGGCCTGGTACACCAGGTTCTTCAGGGAGTCGTCGGCAGCGGCGTACCCCTCGCGGTCATCCCGGCGGGCAGCGGCAACGACGTGGCCCGCGTCTTCGGAGTCCCCAAGGGTTCTCCCGACGAGGTCGCCGAGGCGATCCTGGCCGGACGCACCCGTGCCAGCGACGTCGTCCGCCTGACCACCGCGGACGGCCGACAGCGGTACTACATGAGCGTTCTGGCCTGCGGTTTCGACGCCCGGGTCAACGAACGGGTGAACAACTTCCGGTTCGGGATGGGCCGGTTCGGCTACCTCATCGGGCTCGTCGCCGAACTCCGTTCGTTCAGGCCCATCGACTTCGAGATCGACGTCGACGACGAGCGGATCGCCGAACCCGGCATGCTCGTCGCCGTCGGCAACACCAGTGCCTACGGCGGCGGCATGCACGTGTGCGCCGAGGCCGTCCCCGACGACGGGCTGCTCGACGTGGTCTTCGTGAAGCACGGGTCGCTCGGGCGTTTCCTGCGCCTGTTCCCCCGGGTCTTCGCCGGCAGTCACCTGGGACTGGAGGAGGTGGTCTTCAAGCGGGGGCGCACCGTCACCATCCGGGGTGAGGCGGGGACCGCCTACGCCGACGGGGAACCGACCGGCGCCCCGACACTCGTGTGCGAGGTGGTGCCGAAGTCGGTCGAGATGCTGGACCTGACCTCATAGGCTGGGAATCCTATGAGTAGTCACTCCGAGCGTTACGCCGCCTTCCGCAGGCGCCAGAGCGCCTCCAGCTCCGCGATCGAGGCCTTCCAGGGGCTGTACGGGTTCGAGTTCGACCCCTTCCAGATCAGGGCCTGCAAGGCCCTGGAGAGCGGACACGGGGTGCTGGTCGCCGCGCCGACCGGCTCCGGCAAGACCGTGGTCGGCGAGTTCGCCGTGCACCAGGCCCTCAACGAGGGCACCAAGTGCTTCTACACCACGCCGATCAAGGCCCTGTCCAACCAGAAGTACAACGACCTGGTCCGGCGCTACGGCGCCGACCAGGTCGGTCTGCTCACCGGTGACAACAGCGTCAACGGCGAGGCGCCCGTGGTCGTGATGACCACCGAGGTGCTGCGCAACATGCTGTACGAGGGTTCGTCCACCCTGGGCGGGCTGGCCTATGTGGTCATGGACGAGGTGCACTACCTCGCCGACCGCTTCCGGGGCGCGGTCTGGGAGGAGGTGATCATCCACCTCCCCGAGTCGGTGCGGATGGTCGCGCTGTCCGCGACCGTCAGCAACGCCGAGGAGTTCGGCGAGTGGCTCCAGCAGGTGCGCGGCGACACCACGGTGATCGTCGACGAGAAGCGCCCCGTCCCGCTGTGGCAGCACGTGATGGTGGGCAGGCGCATCCACGACCTGTTCGTCGACGAGCAGCCGGAGGAGAGCGGCCCGGAGGAGGACGAGGAGGGTGGCGGCCGGAGCAGGCGCAGGCGCGAACGCCGCCGTGCCCAGCACCAGCGTCCGCAGGAGATCCAGGTGGGCGGGCGCAAGCTGCTCATCAACCCGTACCTGAGCCGCACAGCCGAGGACGACGCCCGCACCACCCAGCTGGCCAACCGGCGCAGGCACCCGCAGACCCGCGCCCGGGGCAACGTGCGTCCGCGCACCCGCTTCGCCCCGCCGTCACGGCCGATGATCATCGAGGAGCTGGACGCGGAGGGCCTGCTCCCGGCGATCACCTTCATCTTCAGCCGGGCCGGGTGCGACGACGCCGTGCGCCAGTGCGTGGCCTCCGGGCTGGTGCTCACCACCCCGGACGAGGCCGCCCACATCCGCGAGTACGCGGAGTCGCGGTGCGCGGACATCCCGCGCGCGGACCTGACCGTGCTCGGCTTCGACTCCTGGCTGCGCGCCCTGGAGGCGGGCATCTCCGCGCACCACGCGGGGATGCTGCCCACCTTCAAGGAGATCGTGGAGCACCTGTTCTCGCGCGGGCTGATCCGGGCGGTCTTCGCCACCGAGACCCTGGCGCTGGGCATCAACATGCCCGCGCGCACGGTCGTGATCGAGAAGCTCGACAAGTGGAACGGCGAGACCCACGCCTCGCTCACGCCCGGCGAGTACACCCAGCTCACCGGCCGTGCCGGTCGACGCGGTATCGACGTCGAGGGGCACGCGGTCGTCGTGTGGCAGGCGGGGACCGACCCCGAGTCGGTGGCCAGCCTCGCGGGCACCCGCACCTACCCGCTCAACTCCAGCTTCCAGCCCTCCTACAACATGGCGGTGAACCTGGTCGGCCAGGTCGGCCGCCAGCGCAGCCGGAACATGCTGGAGGCCTCCTTCGCCCAGTTCCAGGCCGACCGCGCCGTGGTGGGCCTGGTCAAGCAGCTGCGCAAGCACGAGGAGGCCCTGGAGGGCTACGCCAAGGCGGCAGAGTGCCACCTCGGCGACTTCATGGAGTACGCGGCCCTGCGGAGGGCCCTGAGCGACCGCGAGTCCATGCTGGCCAGGAACCGTTCGGCCCAGCGCCGCGACGAGGCCCTGGAGAGCCTGGAGCGGCTGCGCCCGGGCGACATCATCCGCATCCCGGCCGGGCGCTACTCCGGGCACGCCGTCGTCCTGGACCCGGGGCTGCGCCACGATCTTCCCGCGCCCCTGGTGCTCACGGTCGACAAGCAGGTCAAGCGGGTCAACTCCAGCGACTTCCCGGTTCCGGTGCACCCCTCGGGGCGCATGCGCATCCCCAAGTCGTTCTCCGCGCGCTCACCGCGTTCGCGCCAGGACCTGGCCGCCACCCTGCGAAGCAAGCTCAAGGAGCGGGGCACCGACCCGTCCTTCGAGCGGGGCGGGCGCCGCGGCGCCCAGGAGGATCCGGAGATCCAGCGGCTGCGCGCCGACCTCAAGGACCACCCGTGCCACGGCTGTTCCGACCGCGAGGACCACGCCCGCTGGGCGGAGCGCTACTTCCGCCTCCAGAAGGAGACCGACGCGCTGCGCCGCCGCGTGGAGGGGCGTTCGCACGTCATCTCCCGCACCTTCGACCGGGTGTGCGGTGTGCTGGAGGACCTGGAGTACCTCTCCGGCGACGACGTCTCCGAGGACGGCGGCAAGCTCGCCAAGATCTACTCCGAGCTCGACCTGCTGGTCGCCGAGTGCCTGCGCCGGGGCGTGTGGGACGAACTGAACCCTGCGGAACTGGCGTCCTGCGCGGCCGCACTGGTCTACGAGTCGCGGCGGGGCGACGACGCCTACCCGAGGCTGCCCGAGGGGAAGGTCGAGGAGGCCCTGACCGAGATGACGCGGCTGTGGGGCCAGCTCAACGAGGTCGAGTCCCGCCACCGGGTGTCGTTCCTGCGCCAGCCCGACCTCGGCTTCGTGTGGACCGCGCACCGCTGGGCGCGCGGCGACCGGCTCGACGCGATCCTGCGCCAGTCCGACATGACCGCGGGCGACTTCGTGCGCACCGCGAAGATGCTCGTGGACATGCTCAGCCAGATCGCGGGGGCCGCCGCCGACCCGCATGTGCGCGGCAACGCCCGCAGGGCCGCCGACCTGGTCCGGCGCGGAGTGGTGGCCTACTCCTCGTTCAACTAGGTGTCAGGCGTCGGGTGTCGGGCCGGGAGCTCAGCCGTGGGGCTTCCCGGCCCGCCCTAATGGGTTGAATGTCGCCGTATCCCGAAGCGATACAGAAGGTGTCGGTTTCCGCGAGTTCGGGCAATGTCATATTTTGTTCTCTGAATTCAGTTTTGGTGCGTTTGGGAATGAAGATTTTCGCTACTGACACGGAACCGTCTCGGTTGCTGCTTCGTCCCATGTGAGACAGCTGGCGGTGCTCTTGATGAGTGTGCGTCCATCTCCATGGGGGGCTATTGGGTTCGGTGGCAGATTCGCGAGGGATGAGTAATTACACCAAGGCGCTCGTTATGTCGCCTCTGGTAATTTTGCTCGCTTCGGCGATTCGATTGATACTGGTCTGTAACTACGACACTTCGTGTGCGATGACCTTGGCTTCTTCGGGGAGTATTGTATCCACTCTCCTGGGAACAGTTATTCCGCTGGTCCCCCCGTATCTTCCACTCCTCGCGGTCGCTCTGCTTTTTTATAGAAAGCTTGGCATGGCGATCGTGGTGACGGTTCTATCTGCGCTTGTTTCGCCTGCTTACATGGGGTTGAAGGAAGGGTTGAGCGGGGCTGTTTCCGACGCTCTTGAGTTCTATCAGGGGCTTTTCTCGATTCGATTCTGGGAGGTGTTCGGTAACTCGCACTATGGCAAAGTGAGCTACTGGTTCGGTGCTCTTGTGTTGCTGGTGGTCTGGTTCTTTTTCTTGAATTTCCTGCGAGGTGATTTCTCGCGCGGTTTCGCGGGGTTGGTGGGTGGGATCGGAGTATCCCTGGTCACTGTGGTGCCTTTCCTTTATCTGGATAATCTTTATCGTGCCCCGTTTGATCGGTATCATTTTTCTGAAGTGGTCAGGACTCCTTGGTCTCCTGCGGAGGTGATTCAGCTTTCGGGTGGCGATTCCAGGGTTGGCTATATTCTGGAGACCAAAGATGGTTGGTTCGTTGTGCTTAATGAATATGATAGAAGCATTGAGTATGTGAAGGACTCTGACGTGGAGGGGAGGGAAGTCTGTAGTGCCCGTAGCGTTGAATCCGATCTTCCGGAGCCTCTCTTTAAATTGGCCGATGTGGAAGTGTCTGTGTCTGTCGAGTGTCCTGGTGTTGAGGTGTCGAGCATTAAATAGGAGGATCATGTTCCTCAGGTGAAACTGGTCATATGAGATGGGGGGTCATTGAGGCCGCCGAACTTTGTTCTGCGTCGGACGTGGCGCGAAGTCGTTCGAGGGGAGGCTCGTGCGGCGGAGTGACCTTCTTTGCTCGGCCGACGGTTTTCGCTGCTCTGAACCTAGTCTGCTAAGAACTGCACAGGTTCGAGTCCGGCTGCTCGGGCCAGCACGGAGAAGCTGGTTTCCCCTGCGAGCTGGTGAGCGGAGTCTTGGCTGCTCAGGGTTGACAAGGTATGTAGTGGTCCGCAATCTGTGTTCAGGAGTCAGGGGCGCCCCGGTGGTCGAACCGGGTCATACGGGGCGCCATCATGGGATACGCACGGGACCCCTCCGGGGGCCTGTAGTCCGCGACACATCCTGAAACGAGGCTTCGTCCATGCTGCGCACCCTCATGAACGGCAAGATCCACCGCGCGACGGTCACCCAGGCCGACCTGCACTACGTGGGTTCGGTCACCATCGACGCCGATCTGATGGACGCCGCCGACATCGTCGACGGCGAGCAGGTCCACATCGTCGACATCGACAACGGCGCCCGCCTGGTCACCTACGCCCTGGTCGGTGAGCGCGGGAGTGGCGTCATCGGGATCAACGGCGCCGCCGCGCGCCTGGTGAGCCCCGGCGACCTGGTCATCATCATCGGCTACGCCCAGGTGGACGAGCGGGAGCGGGCCGACCACGTCCAGTACGTCGTGCACGTGGACGGTGAGAACCGGATCGTCGCGCTGGGCAACGACCCGGCCGAGCCCGTCCCCGGCAGCGACACCGTGGCCGGACGCTGACCGACACGCACCACACGACGCCCGTGTGAGCTCACGGGCGTCGTTTGTGCGTGAGGGCGCGGACCGGGCCACCGACTCAGCGGCCAAACGCGCGGAAAGACCCTCAGAATGGCCGGTTCCGGCCTGGTCAGACATGCGGGTCCCGGGTATGTCCAGGGGCGCCATGGACGAACGGGACGAGGAGCGGCGCCGGGTCGCCGAACACATCGAGTGGCAGAAGCAGGGTGCTTGGGTCGTCCTCTGGGGCCCTTACACCCGGCGTTTCTGGGCGTTCGCCTGCTGGCCGGTCATCCCCGCGGGCGGGGTGGTGGTGCACGCCGACGACCCCGACCTGCTCTACGCGGAGATGCGCTACGTCGAGCGCGAGCACGACTTCCTGCGGTGGCGCTACGGGCGGGGCTGATCCACCGCTGGTCGAACGTGACCGCAGACCTGGCCCGAACCGGAGCCGAGGGCTACGATTCATCCGTTGGCCGGATGAATCGGAGAACCCACCTCGTGTCCACACAAACCAGCCGGAACGGGGAGCCCCTCACCGAGTCGGCGCGGTCCCGCCTGCAACGACGCACCGTCCTGGTGCTCATGCTCGCCCAGGTCGTCGGCAGCATCGGGATGGGCGCCATGCTGGCCGTGGGCGCGCTGATCGCCCTCGACCTGAGCGGTTCGGACTCGTGGTCGGGGATGGCCACCACCATGATCACCCTGGGCGCGGCCGCGTTCGCCCTGCCCCTGGCCTCGCTGGCCGCCCGGAGCGGTCGCCGCCCCGGCCTGGCCCTGGGCTGGTTCTTCGGAGCGCTCGGCGGGACCGTGGTCATCGCCGCCACGATCCTGGACCTCTTCGCCCTCTTCCTGCTCGGCATGCTCCTGATCGGCGCCGGGACCGCGACCAACCTCCAGGCCCGGCACGCCGCCGCCGACCTGGCCACGGAACGCACCCGGGGTCGCGACCTGTCCGTGGTGGTGTGGGCGACCACCGTGGGTTCGGTGGTGGGACCCAACCTCATCGGCCCGACCGGAGGCCTGGCCGTCCTCCTGGGCCTTCCGGACCTTCTGGGGCCGGTCCTGCTCACCACGGCCGGGTTCCTCGGCGGGGCCGTGCTCATCCTGGTCCTGTTGCGCCCCGACCCGCTGCTCACCGCGACCGCGGAGGCGGCCAGGGCCGACGCCGACCAGGGGAGGGCGCCCAGGGACGGGGTCGGGCTGGCCGACGCGCTGCGGGCCATCGGCCGCACCCCCTCGGCGCTCCTCGCGGTGGTGGGGGTCGTGGCCAGCCACACCGTGATGGTTTCGGTGATGACCATGACACCGGTCCACCTGACGCACCACGGCGCCGAACTCACGGTGATCGGACTGACCATCTCCCTGCACATCGCCGGGATGTACGGCCTCTCCCCGCTGGTCGGCTGGCTCGCGGACCGCTTCGGCCGCACGCCGACGCTCCTGGCCGGGCAGGTGATCCTGCTGGTGGCCGCAGCCGTCGCCGGAACGGCCGGGCACAGTGAGGCCCTGGTGACCACCGGACTGGTCCTGCTCGGGGTGGGCTGGTCCTTCGGGCTGGTCTCGGCCAGCGCGCTGTTGGCCGAGTCACTGCCCGCCGAGGTCCGCCCCCGTGCGCAGGGGTTCAGCGACCTGGCGATGAACCTGGGGGCCGCCTCGGCCGCCGCCGTGTCCGGCGTGGTCCTGGCGGCGGTGGGGTTCGGAGGGCTGAACCTGTTCGCCGCCCTGTTCACCGTCCCGGTGTTCGTGCTCGCCCTCCGGGCGCGGGGCAAACACTTCCGGACCTTTACCGGAAACGCCCGGTGAGCTCCGCTCCCGCCCTCGTTCGCACGGTTACGGTGCGGTTCTGAAGTGCCCGCCGGTTCGTTCGGCGGGACGGACCGTGCCGCTGGACGAAGGGGTGTTCTGGGTGAGTGATCGGGAGCCCGAGGAGGGTGCCGGTGAGCGGCCGGACCAGGATCCGGTCAACCACCACCCGCCGGAGGAGTGGCGCCCGGGGGACCCCGGCGATCCGATCGAGGGCGGCCCGCAGCCGCCCGGGGAACCCCGTCACGGCCCTGCTCCCGGCGGAGCCCACCGGGAGGGCACCCCGTGGTGGGGACAGCCGTCCTACGAGCCCCCTCCCGGGGGGCCCTATCCGGGCGGGGCACTGCACGGAGGTCCGCCTCCGAACGAGGGACCGCCGCCCCCGGAGGGACCACCCCCGCCTGGGGGGCCGCCTCCGGGCGGCCATCCGCCTGGTGGGCCTCGCTTCGACGGCCCGCCCTCGGTCGGGCAGCCCACGTGGCGGCAACCTCCTGGAGGCCAGGTGCCCGGGGGTTCGGCCTCGGAGGCCCAGTGGGGCGAGGGTCCCCCCTACGGTCCGCCTCCGGGCGAGCCCCGACCGTACGGCGGCGCATCGGACCCGGCGGGCTCCGGTGAGTACTCACAGGGACCCAGCGGCCCGGGGAGCGCGGGGTACGAGCACGAGGGGTTCGCGCCCGGCTACGGCAGCTTCCCGAACGAACCGGTCGACTACGGTGCCCAGGGCGGCTACGTTCCCCCTGGCGGTTACGGTCCTCCGGGTCAGGGCGGCTACGGCCCGCCGCCGTCGAAGCCGACTCCCTGGGGCAAGATCATCGGGATCGGCTGCGGGGTCCTTCTCCTCCTGCTGCTCGCACTCGGAAGCTGCGCGGCTGTGGCGCTGGTGCTGGCGGACCGGGGCGCGCCCAGCGGCGGTGGTGACCCGGGTGCCGAACGGAACGAGGACGGCGAGCCGAGCGAGGAGGTGCCCTCGGAGGCGGACCTGACCGCCACCGCCACCGAGTTCGAGCCCAGCTCGCTCTACGTGGAGGGCGAGTTCACCAGCGTCGAGGTGACGGTCACCAACACCGGATCGGACGCCCTGGACGTCAATCCGCTCTACTTCCTCGTGGTGGACACCGAGGGGACGGAGCACAGTCCCGGCGACGCGATCGCGATGGACGCCAACGAACTCGGCGTGCAGACCCTGGACCCGGGGCAAACCGCCAACGGCGCGATCACCGTCGTCGGTGAGATCGAGCCGGAACGGGTGCTCTTCGAGCCCTACTTCACGGGCCCCGTGGAGGTCCCGGTGACCTGAGCGGCGGCGCCACGGGCACGCGGAGAGGTCCTGTCAGGGAGCGAGCGCGGGATCGCGCAGCCACTCGGACAGGGCCTCCTTGCGTTCGCTGTCGCACTTGAGCGGGCAGGTGGTGCAGTAGCCGTGCTCGGGATCGCCCTTGTAGTCGAAGCAGCAGGTGCCACGGACCGCCCAGGTGCCCCGGGGGTGGTCGGGAGCGAACGGGAACAGGCGCGGACGCTTGCGGGTGACCGCCCCCGCTTCGACCACCGCGTCGCCCAGCCGGGTGGCCAGCTCCCAGGCCTGTTCGGCGTCCTGGCCGAGGTAGCGGGCCGGGTTGAGCATGTAGAAGTGCATGGTGTCCAGGACCCAGCCCCACAGAGTGCGCTTGCCCGCGCGTGAGTGCGCGTGCAGGGTCTCGACCAGGGGTTCGACGGTGGCGAAGAGGGCCTCGGCGACCAGACGCAGCTGTTCGTCCTCGTCGCGGGCGACCACGGTGTCGGGGTGCTCGGCCGCGGGGTCGTCCGGCAGGACCACGGTGCGCGGATCCACCACGGTGGGCGTGCCGAACCTGCTCCGGGCCGTGTCCCAGGGCAGGTACAGGGTGTCGGGGGTGAGCAGCGGGCCGCGTCCGGTGAGGTAGAGGCAGGCCGCCACCAGGAAGACGGGTTCGCGCAGGGTGACCCTCAGGAAGTTGGTGGCGGCGGGGAGCCGGTGGCCGGGACCGTGTTCGGTCCGGAGCTTGTCGAACAGGACCGGCAGCCAGCCGTACCCGGTCATCAAGGCGACGCTGTGGAACTGGACGCCGTCCACCGGTCGGCCGTGGAGCCGCTCCGAGTCCGTGAACTCGGGCAGCGGCGCGAACTTCAGCCGCGCGCGGACGCCGAGGAGGGCGTCGAGCGGATCTGGAGTCACCTGGAAACCCTTCGTCGCGGAGCGGAACCGACAGGTCCGGAGCGTGCGGCCGTAGCGACCGCCGGACAGGATCGGGTTCACTTGCGCCTGTGAAGTGAGGCTACCCTAACCCGCCTGGCGGTGGCAATGCGTCAGCCTGGACGTTCGCCGAATCCTGGACACCGAGTGCCCCGGACCATGACCGCGCCACGGGTGCGGCGGCCCGGCGCCTTCACGGACTCAGGGCACGGAACCGTCGCAGTGACAGCGGGACGCACACGGCCACCAGCAGCGCTGGCACGGCCAAGGCCAGGAGGAGCGCGTTCTGCGCCGCCCAGGTGTCCGAGGGCAGCACCGGGTTGCCGAACAGTTCCCGGGTGGCGGTGACCACGGCGGACAACGGGTTCCACTCCGCGATCGGGGCACGACTCCGAGCGCCGGGACCCCGGTCGGTTCCGATGAGCCGAGGGGCGGGCCCTACCCGCCCCTGCCGCGCTCAGCGCACCACGACCAGGTGGTGACGGGCCAGCGCGGCCACGACCTGGGCGCACACCGGCGCGTCCACACCGGCGCGCTCGGCCAGTCCCGCGACGGACAGCTCCCGGTGTCGGGCGAGCGCCTCCAGGACCGGCTCCGCCACCACGGGGAGCCGGTAGCGCTTCCCGGCGACGGTGACCACGACCCGCGCGTCCCCGCCCTCACCCTCCCGCTCCACCGGGGGAGGCAGGATCGGGACGAACTCCACTCGCGCGTGCTCCGGCGGCGCACCGTCCTCCACCGGCCAGGGCAGGGAGAACGACGTGCGCCTGGGGAAGCGCGCGTCCCGCTCGGCGAGGAAGGTGTCCAGGTCCAGGCTCTCGGCCAGCTCCGTGATCCGCGCGACCAGCTCGTGCCGGTGCTTTCGGCGCGAGTCCGGATCGGCGAACCGCGGCAGGTCCCGGCGGAACGCCTCCTCCTCGAACAGGCCGCGCACCAGGGCGTCGGCCCAGTCGATGCCGGTCGCGCGGGTGAACCCGAAGGTGAGGTGCATGCTCACCTCACCGGTTCCGGTCACCGTGTGCCACCAACCGCGCGGCACGTGGATCACCTGACCGGGCCGCAGCACCCCCTCCCACACCAGGTGCAGCTCACCGTCCGCGTCGCGGGGCGGGGTGTGCGCGTGGTCGGTGTCGTTCTTCATCGGGTACGGGCGAGAACCGGGACCGTGCACCTGCCAGTGCTTCGTCCCCTCCACCTGCACGATCACCGTGTCGTGGTCGTCCCAGTGGGTGTCGAACCCCCGGGACTCCCCCCAGATCAGGTACAGGTTGGTCTGCGCCCGCTCCCGGGTCAGTCGCATGAGGTCGTCGGTGGCCGCACCGATCGGCGGGTGCATGCGGTCGATGCCGTCCAGCACCAGGCTCGCCCCGGCGCGCAGCTCCCGGTACAGCGACTCGGGGCGCACGATCCGGCGTTCGGTTCGCGAGACCCTGGCGGGATCGGTGTAGCGGTCCAGCGGCACCGGCGATCCGTCCTTGTGCAGCCGTAGCCGGGGCGGTTCCGGGGCGCTCTCGGCCAGCAGGCCGTTGAGGTCGTCGAAGGTCAGGAGCGAACGCACGGCGTCCGAGCCGAGGTCGGCGAAGACGAACTCCTCCGACAGACGGGTGGTGAGTGCGTCGCGGCCCACGACGTCGCACAGGGTTCGGGTGAACAGGCTGCCGGGATCGGTCACGGCTGTCCCCTTTCCGGGGGTCGGACGTTGCGGTTCGTGCGGGCGCGCGGATCGTGGAGGGGCCCTCCCGGACCGCGCCGTGGCGGCGCGGCCCGGGAGGGCACGGATCAGATGAAGTCCGAGCTGGAGTCGGTGCCGTCGTTGTCGCCGCCCGCGGTGGTGTCGCGGGAGGTCACCTCCGCCAGATCCTCGACCTCAACCTCGATGGGGTCCATACCGCACCTCGCTTTCTGTGTGCCGTCGATCCTCTTGGCCAGGGCAGGGCCGGACGCCGTCAGCGTCCGGTGAGCCCCGTCTTGTGGGCCGCGAACGCGTGTGCGTCGGCGGCCAGTCCCACGGCCCTGCTCACCGCGCGCGGGCCGTGCCCGACGTCGCGTTCGTAGCGCAGCAGGGCGGCCGGGCGGTCCCCCTCCTCGCCCGCCGCCGCCAGCAGCGCCGCGCACATCTTGCGCGGGTGGGCGGCGTCGGTCCGGGTGTCGCCGTCGAACCCGGTGAGCAGGACGCTGGGATGTCGCAGCCCCGGTGTGCGCATGGCGGAGTCCAACGCGCGGTGGTAGGGGGAGTAGGAGACCAGGGCGGCGAAGTCGTCGGGGTCGGCCGTGGTGCCGAACTCGCGGGTCCACATGCGGCCCAGCCCGAGGCGCTCGAACCGCACCATGTCCGCGAGCGGGGCCGAGGCGATCACCGCCGCGCACAGGTCGGGGCGGGCCGTGGCGGCAGCCAGCACGAGCAGACCCCCGGCCGAACCGCCGGAGAGGCACAGTTCGGAGCGCGCGCACCAACCGGAGGCCACCAGGGCGTCGGCGGCGGCGACCAGGTCCCGCACCGCGCGCGGCTTGTGGCGGCCCGACCCCTCCAGGTGCCACCGGCGTCCGGCGTCGCCCCCGCCCCGCACGTGTGCCACGGCGTAGCGGCCGCCGGACAGCAGCCAGGCCAGCACGGTCGCGCTGAACCCGAACTGCCGAGGGCGTCCGAAGCCGCCGTACGCGTGCAGGAGGGTCGGCGCGGAACCGTCGCCGCCGGAGGCGTCGAAGACGGTGACCGGCACGCGGGTGCCGTCGGAGGACCGGCACCACAGGACGGTGCGGACCACGGAGGAGGAACCCTCGGAACCGGTGCGTGTACCGGTGCGTGTTCGGGGGGCGGGACCGTCGGGGAGGGGCCAGGGTTCGGGCGCGGTCTCGCCCGGAGAGAGTCGCAGGACCCTCTGTTGGGTGGCCACGTCCGCGTAGCCGAGGAACACGGCGCCGTCCGGGGCGGCGACGGGCCCCGAGACCATACCCTCACCCGGCAGTTCCACGGTGTGCGAGCGGGCACCGGTGACGGCGTCGTGCACGGAGGCCTCGCTGATGCCCAGCCGTGTGCGGACCACCAGCAGCGCGGTGCCACCGGGCGCTCGGTACGGGCAGAAGGCGTCCAGGGTCGCACCGGGGTCCTCGGGGACCACCTCCCGCCAGTGCTCGGGCGAGAGCCGGTCGGCGGGGGCGCCGGGCTCCACCACGCACACGCGGCGGCGGGGCGCGTCCAGGGTGGTGCGCAGGTACAGCAGGCCGTCCGGGCCCGGGCGCACCTCGGTCTCGGCGTCGTGGTCCACCTGGAGCGGCACGAACCGAGGCCGCTCGACCGGGTGCGCGGCCAGGTCGGCCAGCCACAGGTCGGTGCGGTGTCCGGTGCCGTGGCTCTCGGTGACCAGCAGCCAACGTTCGTCCAGAACGCGCACGCCCGGCACGGTGCCGGGGCCGGTGCACGGGTACACGAGGGTCTCCGCGCCGTCCACGACCCGGCGCAGCCACACGCCGCGCACGCCTCGGGCGCCGTCGCGACGCACGTAGTAGAAGGCCCGCCGCTCGCCGGGCAGCCAGGCCACGTGCGAGTAGCGGACACCGGACACGGTGGGGCCCACGGTGGAGCCCGTGTCGGTCCGGACCACGCGCAGACCGCCGCGCTCCACTCCTCCCGAGGAGGTCTGGAGGGCCACCAGGCGGCCGTCCGGGCTCGGCTCCCAGGAGTCCAGGGTGGTCCTCCCGGTGGGGTCGTCCACGCAGGGGTCGTAGACGGTCAGCGGACCGGTGTCCGAGGTGGAGGAGTGCTCTTCCGTGTCGGGGCCCGCGGTGGCGGATCCGCTCGGATCCCCGGGCCACACCACGAGGCGGGGGTGTTCGCTCCCCGAGTGGCGAACCGTGCAGAACAGCGCTCCGGAGCGGTGGACCGGCGGCGACCACAGGTCGCTGGCCACCAGGGCGCGGATGCGCTCGGCCAGCGGTTCGCGCAGGGGCCAGGTGGCCGCCTCGCGCTCGTACTCCCGCCCGCGTTCGGCCAACCAGCGCAGGGTCGCGGGGGAGTCGGACGTCTCCAGCCAGCGGTAGGGGTCGGGGACGGGATGGCCGTGCAGGGTGTCGACGACCGACACGGGGTCGGTGGCCGGGGCGGTTCCGGGGGCTCGGTTACGCACCATCACATGGTTCAAGCGGCCCGACGCGACGGTCAAGGAAGAGATACCTGGCCCTGAGGGACGCGACTGTGTCCCTGAGGGAAGGTTTGTGGGTCGGGCCAGCCAGGACCGCCGGGATGGTCGAGCGCTGGACAGGGTAGGTCTCCGCCAAGGGGCGGCCCCGTCCCGAGGTGACCGCTGGAGTGGGGAGTGGACCGTGGAGAACACCGAGCGCAGGACCCCCGGGCCGCGCCGTTCGCTGGGAGCGGCGCTGTGCTTCGCGGCGGCGGTCCTGGCGACGGCACTGGTCGGCGCAACCGCGGCGGCTGACTCCGGCGCCGTGTACGCCGGCCTCGACCTGCCGGTGTGGGCCCCACCCGCGTGGTTGTTCGGCCCGGTCTGGACCGTCCTGTACGTGCTCATCGCGGTCGCGGGCTGGCTGGTGTGGCGAGCGGCGGGGATCCAGGGGGCTGTGGTCTTCCTGGGTGTCTACGTCCTCCAACTGCTGCTGAACGCCGCCTGGACGCCGCTGTTCTTCGGCGCCGGGCTCTACGGTCTCGCGCTGGTGGACATCCTGCTCCTGGTCGTGGCGGTGGCGGGCACGCTGTTCCTTGCCCGTCCGCACAGCAGGACGGCTGCCCTGCTCCTCGTCCCCTACCTGCTGTGGGTCGCCTTCGCGGCCGCGCTCAACGCCGCCATCTGGCTGGCCAACTGACGGGTCCGACCCTGCGGCGCCCGAGCCGTCGCCGGAGGTGCGAGGGACCGCGACGACGGAGACGGGCGGCGCCCCGGAGGATGGGGCGCCGCCCGCGCGTCCGGTCCGGGGAGGTGTGGACCGGACCTGGGGAGGGTCGATCAGACGTTGTCGGGGTGGCCGATCGCCAGGCCGCTCTCCTGGTCGAAGAAGTGCAGCTGGCTGACGTCCACCGCCAGGCTGATGGTGCTGCCCGGGCGCACGCTGCTGCGCGGGCTCACGCGGGCGGTGAACTGCGAGCGGTTGTCGCCCAGCGGCAGGGCGGCCTCGGCGCTCTCCTCGTCGTCGCCGGCGGCGTCCTTGGCCAGGGCGGCCGCGTCCTCGTGGCGGACGGGCGGAGCGTCGATGCCGAAGATCACGTTGATCTCGGTTCCCAGCTCCTCGGTCACGTCGGCGGTGACCTCGATGCGGGTGTCACCGCTGCCGTCGAGCTCGGCGTCGCTGAAGTCCGAGGGACGGATGCCCAGGATCACCGAACGGCCCACGTACTCGCTCAGGCCCGTGCGCTCCTTGAGGATCCCGGCCGGGACCGGGAGTTCGTGCCCGGCGAACCTCAGTACGGCGCCGTCACCGTCGCGGGAGAGGTCGGCGTCGACGAAGTTCATCGCCGGGGAACCGATGAATCCGGCCACGAAGAGGTTGACGGGGGAGTCGAAGAGTCGCTTGGGGGTGTCGACCTGCTGGAGGCGGCCGTCGCGCAGGACCGCCACCCGGTCGCCGAGGGTCATGGCCTCGATCTGGTCGTGGGTGACGTAGACGGTGGTGACGCCCAGACGCTCGTGGAGCTGGTTCAGGGAGGCGCGCATCTGCACGCGGAGCTTGGCGTCCAGGTTGGAGAGCGGCTCGTCCATGAGGAAGGCCTGCGGCTCGCGCACGATGGCGCGGCCCATCGCCACACGCTGGCGCTGACCGCCGGAGAGCGCGCCCGGCTTGCGCTTGAGGTAGGGCTCCAGACCGAGCATGTCGGCGGCCTCGCCGACACGGCGGGCGATCTCGGCCTTGGGGGCCTTGCGCAGCTTCAGACCGAAGGCGAGGTTCTGCTCGACGGTCATGTGGGGGTAGAGCGCGTAGTTCTGGAAGACCATCGCGATGTCGCGGTCCTTCGGCGGACGGTCGTTGACGATCTCGTCGCCGATCAGCAGCGTCCCCGCGGAGATCTCCTCCAGTCCCGCGATCATGCGCAGCGCGGTGGACTTGCCACAACCGGACGGGCCGACGAGCACCATGAACTCGCCGTCGTTGATCCGGAGGTTGAGGTCGTCGACGGCCTTGACGTCGCCGCCGTAGATCTTGTCGACGCCCTCAAGGACGATCTCCGCCATGGCTGTCAGCTCCCGCGTTGGCTCGGTGATGTGGCGTATCCGATGGTGGGCGGAGGTTTCCGGGGCACGTTGACCCCGCCAGGAACCCCTCCACCCGAGCCCGATGTTCGAAGTTGATCGAAACGGGCTGAATTCTTGATCACATCAGACCTGATCGCGATCAAAATGTCCAGAGCGGTTTTGATTTCGATCCGATTGCGGTCATGCGCAAACCGCACCCGGTCAGCTGGCGTGCGCGGCTCAGGTGCGTTAGCCTGGCGCACGGTTCATCACGTTCTCCCCTCCCACCACTTGGGTCGGCGGCCACGACACGGCGGCCGGGTTGAGACAAGGGGTCGGGGAGTCTGGGTAACCTAACGACCAGTCCAGCACTGGACGGACCGGTTGTGCGGCCCCCACTCGTCCGATTGGACGCTGCATCACGCGCCAGGTGCAGCTGGGATCGGGTGAGGAGCGGAGTACCGCGACCGGGCGGGGGGTTGGACCCGGAAAAGGCCCGAACATCCAGTAGACAACGGTCTTCCGAGCTCGCCGCCGACGGGACGGAGCCGGTCCGAAGGGTGGCTCGGGCCTTTTCCGCGTCCCCCCAATATGCTGACCGCCAGGACCTCAGTACCCAGCGGAAAGCGAGCATCCCACGTGGTTGCCGAGCAGAAGGGGTCGGAGCCAGCTCCGAGCCCCGAAAGACCCTCGCCGAACACCACGGCGCCGGAGTCCGAGGCGCGGGCCACGACGTGGTCCCCCCTGGCCCCGGGGCACCGCTGGGGACGCCTCGACCCGCTGTGGCGCACCCTGGCCGCCGTCGGAGCGGGTCTGGCCCAGCTCTTCGCGCTCCCGCCGTACGGGCTGTGGTGGCTCGGGCCGCTCAGCGCCGCCCTGCTCCTCCTGGCCGTGAGCGGAACGCGCATGCGACGCGCCGCGTGGCTCGGTGCCCTGTCCGGCGCCGCGCTCATGGTTCCGCTGGTCCACTGGCAGGACATCTTCGGCTTCGACGTGTGGTTGGCCGTCGCCGCCCTCGAGACCGCCTACTTCCTTCCCATGGCCATGGGGCTGTCCCTGGTCGCGCGGCTGCCCTACTGGCCGGTCTGGACCGCCGCCCTGTGGGTGGCCCAGGAGGCGGTGCGCGCCCGCTGGCCGCTCGGCGGGTTCTCCTGGGGCAAACTCGCCTTCGCCCAGCCGGACACTCCCTTCGTGGGATACGCCGCTCTGGGGTCCTCCGCGCTGGTGTCCTTCGTCGTGGCCCTGACCGGGGCCATGCTGGTGTGGACGGTCCTGCGCGCCGTGACCGCCAGGGGCCGCGCGCGGGTGCTCCTTCCGGCCCTGGGCCTGGCCACCAGCGCGGCGATCGTCCTGGGCGGCCTCGTGGCCCCCGCGATCGGCCGCCCGGCTCCTCTGGAGACCGTCACCGTCGGCATGGTCCAGGGAAACGTGCCCAACGTCGGTGAGATCTCGATCCTCGGCGAACGCGCCCAGGTCCTCCACAACCACGCCGACGGCGTCTCGGAGCTGGCCGAGGCGGTTCGGGAGGGTGAGTACCCCCAGCCCGACCTCGTGCTCCTGCCCGAGAACGCCAGCGACATCGACCCCTTCCGCGACCCCGAGGCCGCGAGGACCATCGACGGCGCCGCCCAGGACGTGGGCGCGCCCCTCCTGTGGGGGCTGAGCCGGTTCAACGACGACGGCACGCGCCACGTGCAGAGCCTCGTGTGGGACCCCGAGACCGGTCCGGGTGACGCCTACGACAAGCGCCACCTCGTCCCGTTCGGCGAGTACGTCCCCTACCGTGAGTTCTTCACGCGGTTCGTCTCCCGCCTGGGCCAGGTCAGCTCCGACGCCATCCCCGGAACCGACCCCGGCGCCCTGGAGATCGGCGGCACCACACTGGCCATGGGCATCTGCTTCGACGTGGCCTTCGACTCGCCCGTGCGCGAGTCCGTGGCCGCGGGCGGCCAGATCATCGTGATCCCCACCAACAACGCCAACTACAACTTCACCGGCCAGTCCCAGCAGCAGCTGGCCATCACCCAGCTGCGCGCCGTCGAACACGGTCGACCGGCGGTGGTGGTCTCCACCAGCGGTGTCAGCGCGGTCATCGAGCCGAACGGCCGGGTGGCCTACGAGTCGCCGGAGGCCGAGCGCGACATCAACGTCGCCGAACTCACCGCCATGGAGGGCCCCACGGTCGCCACGCGTCTGGGCCCGGCCCCCGAGGCCCTGCTGGCGGCGCTCGGTCTGGGCGCGGTGGTCGCCTCGGTCGTCGTCTCGCGCAGGTCCCGGGCCTGAACCCACGGCTCCGCCCCACCGGTCCGGTCCCCTCGCGGGCCGGACCGGCGGCGCCCGACGCGGGTGGGAGCGTCCGGACCGGGAACCATTCACACCACGGGTACGTTCTCTCCAGCAAGAGGAGACCCGACTCCGGCCCACGACACTGAGGATGATTCGCGATGCCGCTGCTGATTGTGCTGGCGCTGATGGCACTGCCCTTCCTTGAGGTGGGCCTGATGATCTGGGTCGGCGGACAGATCGGCGTGCCGTGGACACTGGCGGCGTTGGTCTCGCTGATGGTCCTGGGAGTGGCCGTCCTGCGCCACACCGGCCGGGCCTTCCGCGAGGTCGTCCAGGAGGCCGACGAGGCCATGCGCACCGGCGAACAGCCGCGCAAGGGCCTGCTCGACCCCTTGATGCTCATGGCCGGTGGCATCCTGCTTGTGATCCCCGGCTTCCTCACCGCCGCGGTCGGTCTGCTGCTGGCCACCCCGGTCACCCGGCCCGCCCTGCGGTGGGTGTTCGCCGGTTGGGCGGCCCGACGGATGAAGAAGATGCAGGAGCGCGTGAACGAGGAGTTCGCCGCCCGTGGCGCCACCATCCCGAACCAGGCCCCCTTCGGCCCCGGCGGTCCCGCGGGTTCCGGCACGCCCGCAAATCCGTTCGGCACCACCCCCGGAAGCGCCCCCGGCGCGGACGGCGGCGACCGCTCCGCCACCAACCGCGGCCGTGTCATCCAGGGCCAGTTCGAGCCCGAGGACGACGACCGCGCCTGAGGCGCGTCAGGCGCTCCCGTCCGTTTCGGCCCCGGTCCCGGACCCGCCGGATTCGGTGACGGACACGTAGGCGCCGACGATGCGGGCGATCACCGTGGTGAGGAACAGGGTCCCCGCCACCGCCTCGGCGGTGGCCAGCGACCGCGCCCACGGGGTGAGCGGCACCAGGTCGCCGTAGCCCAGTGTGACCAGGGTGACGAAGCTCAGGTAGGTCAGGTCCTGCCAGTCCACTGCCGTGCCCGGGGCCAGGGAGTCCTCGAACGCGCCCGGCCACAGCGCCTCCACGATGCCGAACAGCGCCGCGAACACCCCGCCCAGCAGCAGGTAGGCGCAGATCGCCGCCATGATCAGCTGCGGTCCGGTCTCGCCCCTGTGCCGCTGCCGGTACGTGAACACGAACACGAGCAGCTTCAGGATCAGATAGCCCTGGAACAGCACCACGGCGCAGAACAGCCAGAGACGGGCGGTGGGGACCTCGGGGTGCAGGGCCGCCCAGAACCCGGCGGCCAGGAACACCGCGGACAGCACGGCCACGGGGACCAGGCGATGGCCCTCGGCCCGCACCACCCGCACGCCCAGGAGGACCACGGCCGGGTACAGCAGGACGTACAGAATCTCCCAGACCTGTCCGCGCAACGTCAGCGGATACGCGAAGTGCAGCAGTACCGAGGCGGTCAGGAACGCCACCAGGGGGTGTGTGAGCCCCGGTCGACCACGCATGCACGCCCCCTCCGTTTGCACCGACGGCGCCCCGGACGACGCCACCGGTCGCCGGGAGGCTAGCCCGGGGACGCACACGGCCGTGTGAGGCGCGGGAGGTGTTTGCCCGACTTTGGAGCGCCGTCGGTACTCGGCAGACCTATCGGCTGCGAGCATCCTCAGGGAGCGGGGCCACCAGGGTCCGCGCCCGAACGCGGAGGAGCACCATGAGCGCGAGCATCCCCGAGCCGGTCGCGTCGTTCATCGACAGGGTCAACGACCACGACGAGCAGGGGTTCCTGGACGCCTTCACCCCGGACGGTGTGGTGGACGACTGGGGGCGCGAGTTCCGGGGGCGCGAGGCCATCAAACGGTGGAGCGACGTGGAGTTCATCGGTGCCCGGGGAGTGCTGGACGTGCGCTCGGCCGAAGCCACCGGGGACGGCGTCACCGTGGTCGGCGACTGGCGGTCCCAGCACGCCAACGGACCCAGTTCCTTCGCGTTCTCCGTCGAGGGGGACCGCATCGCCCGGATGACCATCAGGGAGGGGTGACCGGCGACACCTCGACCCCCGGAGGGTGGGATCGCGGACCGGCCACCGGTGCGTCCGGGGGCATATCGGACGACAGGATGTTCGGCTCACCGGCACTGATCGTTTCGATCACTTTCGATCAGGGGAGTGGGCGCAATCCGTTTCCCGCCTCCGGGCCGCGCCCGAATCAGAGGTCCGTCGCACGCCCGTGGAGCCGGGCGTGCAGACCCCGGACCTCCTTGCTCAGGGAGCCCACCGGACCCTCCACCGGAACCCCCGGAGCCACATCGTTGACCGGCAGCGCCCGCACCGGACCGGCGGGGACACCCCACTCCTCCAGCCAGGATCCCAACTGCTCCGAAGAGCTGGCGTACACGATGCGCCCGAGGCCCACCCAGGCGTGGGCGGCGGAGCACATCGGGCAGTGCTCGCCCGAGGTGTAGACGGTCGCCGACGCGCGTGCGGCGGGGGACAGGTGCTCGGCGGCCCAGCGGGCGATCGCGAACTCCGGGTGCCGGGTGGAGTCGCCCCCGGCCACGTGGTTGTGGTCCTCGAACAGCACCGCGCCGTCCGAGCCCACCAGCACGGAACCGAACGGTTCGTCGCCACTGTCCAGCGCCTCGGCGGCCAGGTCGACCGCGCGCCGCAGGTGACGCAGATCGGTCTCGTCCACCATCACGGGGCTCCTTCCCTCGGGTTGGGCGCCAACGTATCGCGGGGCCCGCCCTGCCGGGGCAAACCACTGGCCGACCCGGGCGCGTGTGGCTACGCTGCGACCCATGCAGATCAGCATCCGGCCCTACGATCCGGGCGACCGCGAGACCGTGGTCGACATCGCGCTGCGAGCGTGGGAACCGGCCCACCGGGCCCTGGAGCGGACCCTGGGGACGCGACTCCACCGACAGGTCGTCGGAGACTGGCGCCGGGCGCACGCGCGCGACGTCCGTGAGGACCTGGACTCGGAGGAGGCGCTCGCGTGGGTGGCGGTGAACGACCACGTGAGCGGGTTCGTCACCGTCCGGTTCGACCGCGAGGGCGGCACCGGTCTGGTCCACCTGCTGGGGGTCGACCCCGACCAGCAGGGGCGGGGCACGGGCACCGCGCTCACCGAGTTCGCCGTGGACCGAATCCGGGAGGAGGGCATGGCCGTCGCCGTGATCCGGACCGGCGGCGACGAGGCGCACGCCCCGGCACGGGCCGTCTACGAGAAGGCCGGCTTCGTGGCCTCGCCGGTGGTGCACTACTACCGGAGCCTGTGAGCCGTCACCGCCCGAGCGTGCGGGGTCGGCGTCCGGCACGCATGCCGTTGGCGATGACCACCACCTCCGCCACCTCGTGCACCAGGACCACCGCCGCCAGGCCCAACACGCCGAACAGGGCCAACGGCACCAGGACGACGATGATCGCCAACGACAGTCCGACGCTCTGCCACATGACGGTCCGGCAACGGCGGGCGTGTTCCAGCACCACGGGCAGGTGACGCAGATCCTCACCCATCAGGGCGACGTCCGCGGTCTCCACGGCCACGTCGGTGCCCATCGCCCCCATGGCCACGCCGAGGTCGGCCCCGGCCAGAGCCGGGGCGTCGTTGACCCCGTCGCCGACCATCGCCACCGGGCCCCCGGCGCGCAGCTCACCGACCACCCGCGCCTTGTCCTCGGGCAGCAGACCGGCGTGCACCTGGTCCGGGTCGATTCCGACCTCGGCGGCCAGTGCCCGGGCCGTGACGGGGTGGTCCCCGGTCAGCATCGCCACCCGGTGGCCGGAGCGGCGCAACTCCGCGACCACCTCGGCAGCCTCGGGCCGCGGTTCGTCCCGGACCGCGAGTGCGCCCGCCACGGCGCCGTCCTCCTCCACCACGACCACGGTGGCCCCCGCGTCCAGCAACCGTTCGACCTCGCTCGTGAGGGGCCCCGGCGCCACCCAGCCGGGACGGCCCAGACGCACCTCCACGCCCTCCACCCGGCCGGTCAACCCGTGTCCGGGCACCGCACGGACGTCCCGCGCGGGAGGGGGCACGGGGTGCGCGGCCAGTACGGCTCGGGCCAGCGGGTGTTCGCTGCGGGCCTCCAGCGCCGACGCCAGGGCCAGGACCCGCTCCCGAGTGTGTCCGGGGGCGGGCACCACCTCCACCACGGCGGGCGCGTTCCGGGTGAGGGTCCCGGTCTTGTCCAGGGCCACCACCCTGACCCTTCCCATCGCCTCCAGCGCGGCACCGCCCTTGACCAGCGCGCCCTGGCGTGAGGCGGCGCCGACGGCGGCCACCACGGTCACCGGCACGGAGATCGCCAACGCGCACGGCGAGGCCGCCACGAGCACGACCAGAGCGCGTTCGACCCAGGTCATGGGGTCGCCCATGAGCGACCCGACCACCGCCACCAGGGCGGCCACGATCATGACCCCGGGGACCAGGGGACGGGCGACCCGGTCGGCCAGCCGCTGCCCCTGACCCTTGCGTGCCTGCTCGGCCTCAACGACGCGCACCACCCGCGCCAGGGAGTTGTCCTCGGCACCGGCGGTCACGGTGATCTCCAGCGGGCCCGTTCCGTTGACCGATCCCGCGTACACGGCCTCGCCGGGGCCCGCCTCCACGGGCACGGACTCCCCGGTGATGGCCGAGGTGTCCAGGCTGGTGTGCCCAGAGGAGATCACGCCGTCGGTGGCCAATCGCTCGCCCGGACGCAGCACGAGGGTCTGCCCGGGCCGGATCCGGTCGGGGGAGACGGTGTGCTCGATCCCGTCGCGCAGGACGGTCGCCCGCGCGGGCACCAGGTCCAGCAGGGCGCGAAGACCGCGCCGGGTGCGGGCGACGGCGTAACCCTCCAGGCCCTCGGCGACGGTGAAGAGCACGGCCAGCATCGCCGCCTCCCCCACCTCGCCCAGGGCCACGGCTCCGAAGGCGGCCAGGGTCATGAGGGTGCCCACGCCGATCCGGTCCCGGAACGGACCCGGTCCGAACAGGCGGCGCAGGGTGACCGGGACGAAGGTCCAGCCCGCGACCACCAGCGCCGCGGACTTCAGGAGGAGGGGGAGTGGGTCGGGGGTCCCGAACCAGGCCGCCGCGTACCCGGCGAGGAGCAGGGGCGCGGCGACGGCGGCGAAGCGGATCTCGGGGACCTGCCGGAGCCGGGTGGGTTCCTCGGGTTCGGTCGTCCGCCCGGGAGCGGTCGGGGCGTCGCCGCAGCAGGTGTCGCTCACCGCGCACCGTCGCCGCTGTCGGTTCCGTAGGTGGGGCACAGGGCGACCGCGTTGCCCGTGGCGGCGAGGAGCGTCTCGGCGGCCGCGAGCAGGTTGATCAGTTCGGGGCGGCTGAGGGAGTAGAACACCTGGCGACCCTGGGGGCGGCCGTCGACCAGCCCGCAGTCCCGCAGGCACGACACGTGCTTGGAGACCGTGGACTGGGCCAGGCCCAGCTGGTCCACGAGGTCGGTCACGCGTGCCTCGCCCCGTGCCAGGCGTTGCACGATCGCCAGGCGGGTCCCGTCGGAGAGGCTGTGGAAGAGGGCCTCGGCGGCGTCCAGCCCGGAGCCCGCGCAGGCCCCCTCCACGTCATCATTGATCGTCATGCGACGATCATATTCTGTTCTGACGATGAATCAGTACGGGGGCCCGTCGCGGTCCCGCGGTCACACGTGCTCGGCCGCCGTTCTCGAAGCGGCCAGCGTCTGGGAGATCTTCGCGGCCAACCGAGCCGAGGGCACGTCCGTGTGGGGCCGCCACGCGAGGGCGTCGGAGGCGCCACCCCTCGCGGGCACCGTGGCGGCCGTCGCCCGGTACAGGTACAGGAACGTGAAGTGCACGTGCTCGGGCTCGCCCCGGTCCGGGTCCTCCTGGACGCGGTGGACGTCCAGGTCCAACGGGAGCGCCTGCGCGTCCGACCCCGCCCGGGAGACCTCGATCCGCTCGGGGGCCAGGCCCGTGGACTCCGTCAGACGACCCAGCGACGCCTCGTCCAGCGCACCGTCCTCGGTGGTCAGGTGCCCGCCCGGCAGGAGCCAGGGGCCCTGTTCGCCCTCCCGGACCATCAGCACCCGCCAACACGGGTCGAGCACCACGGCCCCCGCGGTCACGTGTCCCACACGGAACTCCTTGGGCGAGGACAGCTCGTGCCCGCCGTCCAGGGCCCGCACCAGGGGGTCGGCCGCGTCGACTTCCTTGGGGAAGCGCTCCAGATAGCCGTCCAGCACGGCGCGGACATGCGTGTTGGGGATGCTCAATGTGGCTCCTGTCGATCCGGACACGTGGCGCCCCCAGGATCGCGGCTCGGCACCGGCCCTGAACAGTTCCCACGCTGACCGGCCCCGAGGTGGTACCCCGAACCCCCGCTAGGCGGCGGCGCGGCTCGTCATCCGGTCGTCCACCACGCGGATCACCGTGATCACCGCGATCGCCACCCCCGCCACTGCCAGCCCGGTCAGGACCTTGGTCGGATCACTCACGTCGAGGTCGAAGAACCAACGCCCCCACGGAGTCACCATGGCCAGAGTCAGCAGACCCACCATGGAGCCGACCAGCGCCACCTTCCACCACACGTACGGCTTGGCCACCAACAGCAGCACCCACAGCGTGGTCGCGCACAGAGTGATGACCACCGCCGTGCGGTCCGCCGGGTCCGGGACCGTGCGCCCGCCGAGCACCAGCAGGTAGGTCGTCACCGCGGCCAGCCCCGCCACCAGCCCCGAGGGGATCGCCAGCCGCAACGTCCGCAGGACGAACCCCGGCCGGGCGATGTCGGTGTTGGGCGCCAGGGCCAGGAAGAACGACGGGATGCCGAAGGTGACCGCGTTGATCAGCGTCGCGTGCCGAGGGAAGAACGGGTAGGCCACCGCCAGCAGGCCCACGATGATCGCCAGCGTCATCGTGTACACGGTCTTGGTCAGGAACAGGCTGGCCACCCGCTCGATGTTGCCGATCACCCGGCGACCCTCGGCCACCACCCTGGGCAGGACCGCGAAGCGGTTGTCCAACAGGACCAGCTGGGCGACCGAACGCGAGGCGGGGCTGCCCGAACCCATCGCCACGCCGATGTCGGCCTCCTTCAGGGCGAGCACGTCGTTGACGCCGTCACCGGTCATCGCCACCGTGTGCCCGCGGTCGCGCAGGCCGCGGACCATGTCGCGCTTGCGTTCGGGGGTGACCCGGCCGAACGCCGAGCGGCCCTCCACCTCCCGCGCCATCCGCTCCGGCTCCTCGGGCAGGTCCCGGGCGTCCATCGGGCGGTCGGCCCCGGACAATCCCAGTTCGCGGCCGACCGCGCCCACCGACGCCGCGTGGTCGCCGGAGACGATCTTGACGTCCACGCCCTGGTCCGCGAAGTAGTCCAGGGTGGGCCGGGCGTCCTCGCGTACCCGCTGGTCCAGTACCACCAGAGACACCGGCTCCACCGTTCCCGGGGCGAACTCGTCGTCCACCCGGGCCGAGGCCCGCGCCAGCAACAGCACCCGCAGCCCCTGGGCGCCCAGGCGGGCCGCCTCCGCGGCGGCGGGAGAGGCCGGTTCGGCCAGGACGTCGGCGGCGCCGAGCACCCAGTGCCCCTCACCCGACGGTGTCAGCAGGCTCGCCCCGCTCCATTTGCGGGCGGAGGAGAAGGGGGCCAGCGCGGTGACGGTCCAGTCCGGGGCCTTCCGCCCACCGGCCGCGCACCCCTCAGCGATCGCGGCCATGCTCGGGTTCGGGTCCGGGTCGCTCGCGGCCAGCGCGGCCAGCACCAGAGTGGGGGACTCCGAGGAACCGCCCAGGTCACGGATCTCGGCCAGCTTCATACCGACCTCGGTCAGCGTGCCGGTCTTGTCCGTGCACACCACGTCCACCCGGGCCAGACCCTCGATCGCGGGCAGCTCCTGCACCAGGCAACGGTGGCGCCCCAGCCGGATCACCCCCACCGCGAAGGCGATGCTCGTGAGCAGGATGAGGCCCTCGGGGATCATCGACACCAACGCCGCCACCATGCCGCGCAGGGCGTCGGCCAGCGGCCCCGGGACGCCCCCGGAGTCCGGCTGGTCCAACGCGACCTGACCGTTCATGAACAGCTGGCTGTAGACGAGCAGGGCGCCGATCGGGAACAGGGCGTAGGTGATCCAGGTCAGGATCGCGTTGATCCCCGACCTCAGCTCGGACCGCACCAGCGAGAACCGGCTCGCCTCCTCGGCCAGGCGCGCCGCGTACGCGTGCCGTCCCACCTTCGTCGCCCGGAACCGCCCGGCCCCAGCCACCACGAAGCTGCCCGACATCACCGTGTCCCCGGCCTGCTTGAGCACGGGGTCGGCCTCTCCGGTGAGCAACGACTCGTCGATCTCCAGACCCCCGGCCCAGGTCACGACGCCGTCCACCACCACCTGGTCGCCGACCCCGACCTCCAGGACCTCGTCCAGGACGATCTCCTGGGTGGACACCCGCACGGTGGCGCCAGCGCGTACCACCCGGGGTCGCGCGGCGTTGACGATCGCGAGCCTGTCCAGGGTGCGCTTGGCGCGCAGCTCCTGGGTGATGCCGATCAGCGTGTTGATCACGATGACCAGCGCGAAGAGGCCGTCCTGCACCGGTCCGATCACCGCGATGACCGAGAACAGGACGGCGATCATCGCGTTGATGCGGGTGAAGACGTTTCCTCGGATGATCTGCCCGACACTGCGGCTCGCCCGGACGGGGACGTCGTTGGTCCGTCCGTCCGCGACGCGTTCGGCGACGTCATCCCTCGACAACCCCTCCTCCGGGAGCGGCCCCAGGAGGACGGACCGGCCCGGCGCGGGCTCGGTCGGGAACGGACCCAGTCGGGACCGGTCGGTTTCTTCGGGCACGGAGGGCTCCTGGTTGGCGAAGGAGGGCGAAGGGGGACCGGAGCGGTGAAACCCCCGCTCAAACGGTCCTGGCGTCAACGCACACAAGACTAGGGAGCCCCCAGAGTAGAAGAGCACACCCCGGCCGCGCCGTGGTGCCCGGCCGACCCCCCGTCTTGGGGCCAGCACCACCCTGACCAGGGATCGTGTCCCCAGCGGGCACGCACGGGGGTTCGCGTCGTAGAGTCCTTGGCAAGGGACCCGAACGCGTGGGAGACAACGAGATGTGCACGGTGATCGTCGGTTTCGATCCGGACTCCAGGACACCGCTGGTCGTCGCCGCGCTGAGGGACGAGATGCGCTCACGCCCGTGGGCCTGGCCCGCGCCGCACTGGCCCGAGCGTCCCCACCTCGTCGGTGGCCGTGACCAGCTCGCCGGAGGCACCTGGCTGGCCGTGGATCCCCGCAGGCGACGCATGGCCGCCCTGCTCAACGGCTGGCCGTGGGACGGCACGATGCCGTGGGAGGGTACCTACCCCGCGAGCAGGGGCGACCTGCCGCTCAGGGCGCTGTCCACCCAGCGCGACCCCCTCGCTGGCGAGGACCCCACCCGCTACGCGCCCTTCCACCTGCTCGACGCCGACGCGTACAGCGCGACCCTGTACAGCTGGGACGGACGATGTATGGACGTCCGCTCCCTTCCCCGAGGCGTGACCACGCTGGTCAACACGGGTCTGGACCCCGCCGACCCCCGAGCCGCGCGGCACACCCCGGAGTTCGCCCGCACGCGACCCGACCCGGACCTGCCCGAGGCGACCACCCCGGAGGAGATCTGGGGCGAGTGGCCCGCGCTCATCGGCAAGGCGGCCCACGAGCGGCCCCGGTCGGCGGGCACCACCCCGGGAGGTGACCCGACGGGCCTGATCGCCCACGCGGACCTGGGCGACGGCCAGGTGTGGGCCACCGGCTCCGTCACCCTGGTCGCCCTGGACCGAGACACGGTGCGCTACGCCTTCACCGACACCCCCGCCGCCCCCGAACCGTGGAGCATGATCGACGTCTAGGCGCGGGTGGTCCAAGGACGGACGCGAAGGACGTGCGGCCCCGCCCTTGGAGGGCGGGGCCGCACGTGTGGAGCCGGGTGTCAGACCGTCAAAAGGAACGCCAGCGCCACGAGGAGCGTCACCGAGGTGAAGGCGGTCAGGGCGACGAGGGCGTTGCCGCGGAGGCGCTCCGCGTCACCGGGGGTGAAGGGGTCGGGATCGGTCTGGTTCACGGCCCCGTTCTGCCGTGCCCTCGGCCGGGTCTCCAAAGGACCTAGTCCAGGGAGTACACGCGGACGTAGTCCACGCGCATCTCCTGGGGGAGCTGGGTCGTTCCGTCCGGGTAGCCGGGCCAGTTGCCGCCCACGGCCACGTTGAGGATCATGAAGAACGGCTGGTCGAACACCCACGGGTTCCCCCGGGTGTCCGCCGCCGTGTAGGTCTGGTAGGCGATGCCGTTCACGGACCACGTGATCGAACCCGGCCGCCAGTCCACGGCGAACGTGTGGAAGGTGTCGGCGAACGACCATCCCTGCGGGTGCATGTAGGAGCCGGTCAGCGGGCTGCCGCCGAAGTATCCGGGCCCGTGCAGGCTGCCGTGCACCAGGTGCGGTTCGCGGCCGATGTTCTCCATGATGTCGATCTCGCCGGAGTCCGGCCACGGCGTGTTCGGGAAGTTCGAGCCCAGCATCCAGAAGGCGGGCCAGATGCCCTGGCCGCGCGGGATCTGGATGCGCGCCTCGACCCGGCCGTACTGGGGCTGGACCTTGTTCTGGGTGGTCAGGCGGGCGGACGTGTAACCGCCGTGGGCCTCCTGGCGGGCCGTGATGACAAGGTGGCCGTTACCGTCGAGTGCCGAGTTGGCGCGGCTGTTGGTGTAGTTCTGGAGCTCGTTGTTGCCCCAGCCGTGGTCACCGGTCTCGTGGTTCCAGTTCGCGGGGTTGGGGGCGCTTCCCGCGGGGCCGTTGAACTCGTCCGACCACACGAGCGTGGCCCGCATGTCGGACTCCGTGGTGGACGCTGAGGCGGTGGCGGGGGAGAGCAGGGCCGCGGCGGTGATGACCGCCATGAACAGGGCGCGGTGCATGGGCTACTCCGGGGGGAAGCCCCACAGGGGCGGTGGAGTACCGGGTCCGACACGCGTGTCGCGACCCAGTGTGGTCACCTGGTGACCTTTGGTTCTGAAAAGTTACTGTACGTTTAGTAATTCGGAAGCACAAGACCGGGTTCTCCGGGTTTTCTCAGAAGTTTTTCGAAAGCGCGTCATAGGCGCCGTGGTGGATCGTCTCCTTCAGGAAAGACGTTCGACGATCCACCGAGGAACCCACATGCTGAGCGCCCACGCCGTCCCCGCGCCCCTGTTCGACCCCGCCGACCTGGTGGGGCAGTGGGTACGGGTGAAGAAGGACGGCACCGTCGGGCTCCTGACCCGCGCCGACCACACCGGCTGGGCGCTGCGTACCCCGACCGGAGCCCTCTCCGGCCGCGGGCGTCTGGTCGCCGAGCCGCTCACCCGCCGGTCCGAGGCCGGGCCGGTCCGCCGCCGCCTGCGCGCGCTCAAGGACGACCCCGGCTTCCCGGGCGCCGCTGACCTGGACCTTCTCGATCTCCAGCTGGCCGCCCACCCGTGACCGCCGGTGCGTCGTGCGCCTTCGGCCGACCGCCACCTGTCTAGGGTGGAGGAGCGAGGTCGAGGGCACACCGCGGCGTGAGCCACGACCTAAGGAATGCGTAAACCCCCTGCGTGATCGCGGCGTCTCTCTGAGAGACGGCGCATTCGCCGTCGGACACGCGTGGAACGCACGCGTACACAGCAGGGGGCACCACCATGGGCCGAAGCGGCAACCTCATCGAATCCGGGGCGTACTGGCTGCTCTACGTCGTCTCCTTCAGTGGCGCCCTCCTGCACTGGCGCCTGGGCAACGAACTCCTGGCGACCCTGTGCGGCGGGACCGCCCTCCTCAGCGTCCTGCTCATCGGCCGGGTCAGGATCCCCGCCGCGCCACAGGAACGGTGACCGGTATTCCCGCCCCACCTGGGGAAATCATCACCTTCCACCCCACCCGCTATCTGTGCGTTTGTCGCGTGCACGTGCGGATAGGCTTCCCGGTATGCGTTCATGGTCTGCGCCTGACATCGTCCCCCTGCCGGGTTCCGGCGGCCCTCTCCGTATCCACGACACCGCCACCGGACGGATAAGGACGACCACGCCGGGCTCCACCGCGGGTATGTACGCCTGCGGCATCACCCCCTACGACGCCGCCCACCTGGGGCACGCCTTCACCTACCTGACCTTCGACCTGGTCAACCGCGTGTGGCGGGACGCCGGGCACGACGTCAACTACGTCCAGAACACCACCGACATCGACGACCCCCTGCTGGAGCGGGCCGAGGCCACCGGAGTCGACTGGCGCGACCTCGCCCACCGGGAGATCGACGTCTTCCGTGCGGACATGGCCGCCCTGTCGATCATCCCGCCCACGTCGTACGTGGGCGTCGTGGAGTCCGTCGACCTCATCAGCGAGCTCGCCGTCCGCATCCGCGAGACCGGCGCCGCGTACGAGGTGGACGGCGACCTCTACTTCTCCGTCGAGGCCGCGTCGAAGTTCGGCGAGATCAGCAACCTCAGCCGCGAGGAGATGCTCGACCTCTTCGGCCAGCGGGGCGGCGACCCGACGCGCGCGGACAAGAAGGACCCCCTGGACTGGCTGCTGTGGCGTGCCGAGCGCCCCGGTGAACCCGCGTGGGACAGCCCCCTCGGGCGCGGCCGTCCCGGCTGGCACATCGAGTGCAGCGCCATCGCCCTGGACCGGCTCGGCCCCTCGTTCGACCTCAACGGCGGCGGCAGCGACCTCATCTTCCCGCACCACGAGATGGGCGCGGCCGAGACCCGTTGCGCCACCGGTCAGCCCAACGCCCACAACCACCTGCACGTGGGCATGGTCGGTCTGAACGGCGAGAAGATGTCGAAGTCGCTGGGCAACCTGGTCTTCGTGTCCAAGCTGCGCAAGGAGGGCGTGGACCCGGCCGTCATCCGGCTGGCCATGCTCGACCACCACTACCGCGCCCCGTGGGAGTGGACCGACGCCGAGCTGCCCGCCGCGACCGAGCGCGCCGAGCGCTGGCGTGCGGCGGTGGCCCTCGGAGCGGGGCCGGACGCGGCCCCCGTGCTGGCCGCGGTACGTGCCGCGCTCGCCGAGGACCTGGACTCCCCCTCCGCGCTCGCGGCCGTGGACGCCTGGGCGGCCACCGCGCTGACCCAGGGCGGCACCGACACCTCGGCCCCCGGTCTGGCGCGCACCACCGTGGACACACTGCTCGGCGTCGTGCTCTAGACGACCGCCGTCCACGGTATCCTCACACCTCCGTGCCCGTTCCCGTCCGGTTCGTCAGGGACGGGCACGGAGCCTTGTCTCAGCCCCTGGGCCGTGGCACCCCCGGCCCCGTGGGGGCGGTGAAGTCGGGGAACCGGACCGTCTCCGCGTCCGGGAGCAGCCGCACCACGGGGACGCCGTTGGCGGGGTCGGACCCGATCCGCTCGTAGGCCTCGGATCCCTCCACGTCGTGACCGAGCCCGCGCATCAGCTCGGCGGCCGCCACCGGGTGGCGCTGCGCGTAGTGGGCGAGCGCGCGTCCGGACTCCCGCGGGGGGAGCGGTTCGGCCACCCCTCTGCGGCGCTGGTTGCCGACCTGGAACAGGACCCGCGGTTGCGCGCGGATGTTGCGGAACCACTGGGACCGGTCCCCGTAGCCCGAGGCCACCAACACCGCCCCGGTGGCGTCGTTGCGGCCCACCACCTCGAGGACGGCCTGGCGTGCCTCACCGGTGGTGCGTCCCCGGTGCGTGAGCAGGACGAAGCGCTCGCCCAGGAGCGCACCCAGGCCCAGTCGGTAGATCCAGATCGGGGCGCGGTACATCGCGCGCCCGAGTGGGTCGCGCGGGGGTTGGGCGAACGTCATGGCGGCCTCCTGACCTGGGGTTCCAGCGCCCGAGTGTAGTGATCCGCCCGGCACCGGGGCTGGGACGCCACGCCAACGGTCGGTGTCCGCTGCCAGGATGCGGCCATGGACACCAGAGCTGACATCCTCCACTCGACCGACTGGTCGAGGACCTTCCACGCCCACGGTCCGGCGACCGACGCACCGGAGATCCTCGCTGGTCTGCTCTCCGAGAAGGAGGAGGAGTGGTCGAAGGCGCTTGGCTACCTGAACGGTGCGATCCTGCGCCGGGGGACCGTCTACCCGGCCACCCCGCCCGCGGCCCTGTTCGTCGCCAGCCTCCTGGCGGACCGCGTGGGAGACCTCCCGGTGTCGGAACCGTGGGGTGAGGCGGCCGGTGCACCCTCCGATCCGCTCCGCCCGCGCCTGCTCGGGTTCCTCGCCGACGTGGCCCGCGCGGTCACGGAGGCATCCGCCGGGCGTTCGGTCGCCGAACTGGTCGAGCTGGCGGACCCGGGGGAGCGCCGGGACGAACTCGACGCGCTCCTGTCCCGGAGGGCCGACCGCGACGCGGAGGGTGACGGGGATCCCTGGGAGGACCCGCTCCTGGACACCCTGTTCCACGCCGCCCTCCGGGACCTGCACCTGGCCGCGCCCGCGCTCCTCGGGGCGGTGCGGCCGCTGCTCACGCACGCGGACGGTCGGGTGCGTCAACAGGCGGTGACGGCCAGCGGCGCGCTGAGCCGCCTGGGGGACGCACCGGAGGTGGACCTGTCCGGCGCCGCCGACCTCGCCGAGAACCGGGACCAAGGAGCGGCGATCGTGCTCGCCCTGGTGGAGGGCGGCGGGGACACCTCCGCCTTCCTCACCCATCCCGACCAGGCCATTCGTGCCTGCGCCGCGCTTTCGGAGCACCTGGGGGATGATCCCGTCGCCCTCGGAGAGCTCCGGGCGGCCCTGGCCGATCCGAGCGGCGCCGACGCCTGGTTCCAGGACCGCCCCGGCTTCTTCCCCGGCCGCGTACGGTTCTCGCTGGTGGCCGCCCTGGTGGACCGCTCCGGCCCCGAGGACGCGGCCGACCTCCTCCCGGCCTTCCGGGCCCTGGCGGCGGTGGCCAGCGTGTTCACCTCCGAGTCCGACCTGAGCGGTCTGCTCCGCCTGGCCATGGGAGTCAGGGAGGGAACGACCGTGCCCGAGGTCGTGGACCCCACCGACCTCCAACGCGCCTACCTCACGGCGGTGGTCGACAACGACCGGCTCTGGGCCACGCACGTCGCCGACCTCACCCTCGTCCTTCACGGGCTCGGCCTTCCCTCGGACCGAGGGGCCTTGGCGGCCCTGGCCGCGCACCCCTGACCGCCCGTCCGGGAGGGCCCGCGTCGCTCCAGGCGGGACGACTTCCGTCTGCCGGTGGTGGGGAAGGAGGGGATGGAGGGGTGCATGGTGCACTTGTCCGACAGCGTCCGTTTCGGTGGAGATCGTGGTGACCACCTGTGGCCACGACATCGCCGAATCGACACCACCGTCGGGCGGGCCGTGATGGGATGGCGGCCATGACCACGACCACGACCAGTACCCCCACCCGGCCCAGCGCGGCGGCGGAACTCATCGCTGACTTCGTCTCGACCGGCGGCAGCCTCACTGATCGCGCCGACCTGGCCCGGTTCCTGAGGGAGCACCGACTCGTCACCGAGGGCGCCATCACCATCACCCTCGCCGACCTCGACGAGGCCATCACGCTGCGCGACGGGATCCGCGCCCTGCTCGACCGGGAGAGCGCCCCCGACCCCGAGACCCTGGGTCGTGCCCAGAAGGTCCTGGACGGGCTGCGCGTCACCGTGCGGTTGGAGCCCGCCGAACAGGCCGAGTCCCCGCTGGCGCCCGCCGTCGTCGACGAGGTCCGCCGCGGACTCGCACGCATCGCCGGCGCCTGGGCCGCCGTCCTCGCCACGGGGGAGTGGCGCCGCCTGCGCCTGTGAGCCCCGACCGTCCCCGGCCACGCCCGGCCGGGGCGGTCCGGGCTCAGCCGAACAGCGCTGCCAGCGGTCCCCTCCGAGGACGCTGCGCCCGACGCCGCTCCAGGAATCCCTCCCACTGCGCGGTCACGTCCTCCAACCTGTAGTCGGAGGCCGAGGCCAGCGCCTGGGTGCCCATGCGGTGGCGTTCCTCCCGGTCCGCCACCAGGCGGTTGAGCGCCGCCCCCAGCGCCTCGGTGTCCTGGGGCGGCACCAACAGGCCGTTGCGGCCGTGGTCGATGATCTCCCTGGGGCCGTGGGGGCAGTCGAAGCTCACCGCGGGGACCCCCACGGAGAACGCCTCGATGATGGTCATCCCGAACCCCTCGACCCGCGAGCTCACCGCCAGCATCGAGGCCTTGGACAGCTCGCCGAGCATGTCGGTGGTCCGGCCCATGATGCCGACGTTGTCCTCCAGGCCCAGCCGCCGCACCGTCTCGCGCAGCTCCTCGTCCCGGTCGCCGCCACCGTGGATGTGCAGCCGCCACTGCGGATGCTCCGCCACCACGTGGGCGAACGCCTCGACCAGCAGCGGGTACTGCTTGACCGGGGAGAACCGTCCGGCGGCCGCGATGATCGGCTCGTCCAGAGTGGACCGGGGCGGCTCACCCGGCTCCAGCGCGTTGGGCAGGGCGGTCAGCCATCCCTCGGGCGAGCCGAGCAGCTCCGCGTAGGCGGCGCGGTCGGTCTCGGTGAGCACGCTCAGCCCGCCGAGCTTCGGGTACACCTTGGTGATGGCCTTGCGCACCTTGGTGTTGTGCTCGCCCAGGTTGAGGTGCTCCTGGCCGATGGTCAGGACGCGCGACGGCGCCCACTCGGCCAGGAGCAGGTTGATCCCTGGGCGGGTCCCGATCACCACGTCCGCCTTGGTGGTACGCAGGTAGCGGCGCAGACCGGTGACCGCTTCCGGGGTGTAGTTCTTGTTCCGGCGCCGCTCGGGTTCGGGCACGATCCGTTCGGCCTGTTCGTGCCAGTGGTCCATGACCCGTTTTCTGGGAAGTCTGATGCGCGACTCGTCCGTGTCGTCGCTCAGCGGAACCAGGCTCACGTTCTCGTCGGGTGTGAAGAACGGTTTCCGGCGTTTGCGGACCAGGCTCACGATCTCGACCTCATGGTGTGCCGACAACCCCCGTGCCAGGTTGTGCACGGTCCGTACCGTGCCACCCATGGCGTAGCCGTTGGCGATGACGAAGGCGATCCTCACAAGTAGCCCCAGACCCCACCCCGCGCGGTCGGGACGGGCGCTTGTCCCAGGCCTCGGAGGACGGCGGCCCCACCCGGTCCCGGAGAGCGCGTACCCCCGTAACACGCACTCCGGGCCCCTGGCCCAGTTCCCCCGATCCGCGAGCCATCATTCGCAAGATAGCTATATCGGCATAAAGGCGCGGTAACAGAAAAGCTGGACTTCCAGACGGGTCGGAGTCCCCTCGGAGTCAGCTGTCGTCGCGACGGCGCAGGTAGCGCTCGAACTCCTTGGCGATGGCGTCGCCGGTGGCCTCGGGGAGGTCCACCGTGTCCTTGGCCTCCTCCAGCCCGCGCACGTAGGAGGCGATGTCCTCGTCCTCGGCGGTGAGGTCGTTGACACTGGCCTCCCAGGAGACGGAATCCTCCGGCAGGTCTCCCAGAGGGACCTCGGTCTCCACGAAGTCCTGGACCCAGCCCAGGAGGGCCAGCGTCGCCTTCGGGCAGGGCGGCTGCGCCACGTAGTGCGGGATGGCCGCCCAGAGCGACACGGTCTCCACGCCCACGGCACTGAACGTCTCGTGCACGGCGCCGACGATCCCGGTCGGCCCGGAGTAGGTCGCGGCCTCCAGGCCGTACCGGGTGCCCAGCTCCGGCGGCGAGCACATCCCCGTCACCGGGATGGGGCGGGTGTGCGGTGCGTCGGCCAGCAGGGACCCCAGGATCACGGCGCGCCGGACCCCCAGCTCACGGGCGATGGCCAGCAGGTCAGCCGTGTAGGAGCGCCAGCGCATGTTCGGTTCGGGCCCGCTGACCAGGACGACGTCGCGGCGCGCACCCGGCGGGCGGACCACCCGCACACGGGTGGTGGGCCACTCCATCTCGGTCAGCGTGCCCTCGGTCACCGTCATCCTCGGCCGGGTGACCTGGAAGTCGTAGTAGTCGTCCGGGGCCAGGGCGCACAGCTCCGGGGCGTCCCACTGTTCGGACAGGTGCGACACGGCGAGGCTCGCGGCCTCACCGGCGTCGTTCCATCCCTCGAACGCCGCCACCATGACAGGCTCGACGAGCTCGCGGTCGAGCTGGATCATGGACGGCCCCTTCCTGAACGCGGACCACACCACCCTATGGGGTGCCGAGGTGAGCGAGAAACCGTTGTCCTGGGACGGTCGACGCTGGCCTCAGGCGCAACTTTGGGACGCCTGTCTCACGTGGCGAAACGCCGATGAGGTAGCCTCGCGACCAGCGACTGACCGGGACACACCGCTGTCCCCGGACGCCGACCCCGCCCCGCCCCGCGCCGTGGGTCCGCCCAGCGCCGCAGGTCCCCGTGCCAAGCATCACCGGGATCGAGCTGGGCTCCCGCGGGGCCCCGAGACTAGAGTTGCTGAACATGAGAGATCGACGGACGTTCCGTGAAGCACTGTCCCAGCGAGTCATCGTCGCGGACGGGGCGATGGGCACCATGTTGCAGGCGCACGATCTCGACCTCGACCAGTTCGAGGGCCACGAGGGCCTCAACGACATCCTCAATCTGACCCGGCCCGACATCGTCCGGGACACCCACGCCGCCTTCTTCGAGGCCGGTTCCGACTGTGTGGAGACCAACACCTTCTCCGCCAACTACGGCGGCCTCTACGAGTACGGCATCGAGGACCGCACCTACGAGATCGCCGAGGCCGGGGCGCGCATCGCCCGCGAGGCCGCCGACGCCCACTCCACCGCCGACCAGCCCCGCTACGTGCTGGGCTCGGTCGGTCCCGGAACCCGGCTGCCCACGCTGGGCCACGCCCCCTACACGTTCCTGCGCGACTACTACGAGCGGACCGCGCACGGGCTCATCGACGGCGGCTCCGACGCCATCCTCATCGAGACCTGCCAGGACCTGCTCCAGGTCAAGGCCGCCGTGGTCGGCGCCAGGCGGGCCCGCGCGGCCCTGGGTCGGGACGTGCCGATCATCGCCCAGGTCAGCATCGAGACCAACGGCACCATGCTCATGGGCTCGGAGATCGGCGCCGCCCTCACCTCCCTGGCCCCGCTGGACATCGACGTCATCGGCCTCAACTGCTCCACCGGTCCCGCCGAGATGAGCGAGCACCTGCGCTACCTGTCGCACCACTCGCCCATCCCCATCTCGGTGATGCCCAACGCGGGCCTGCCCGAGCTGGGTCCCAACGGGGCGGTCTACAACCTCTCCCCGGCGGAACTGGCCGACGCCCACGACACCTTCACCGCCGAGTTCGGGCTCAGCCTGGTCGGCGGCTGCTGCGGCACCACCCCCGAGCACCTGCGCCAGGTCGTCGAACGGGTCCAGGGCCGGGGCCTGAAGACCCGCAGGCCGCTGGTCGAGGCGGCCGCGTCCTCCCTGTACCAGAGCGTCCCCTTCCGCCAGGACTCCAGTTACCTGGCGGTCGGCGAGCGCACCAACGCCAACGGCTCCAGGAAGTTCCGTGAGGCCATGCTGGCCGAGGACTGGGACGCCTGCGTGGAGATCGCCCGCGACCAGATCCGCGACGGCGCCCACGTGCTGGACCTCAACATCGACTACGTGGGCCGCGACGGCGTGCGCGACATGCGCGAGCTGGCCTCGCGCCTGGCCACCGCCTCCACCCTGCCGCTCATGCTCGACTCCACCGAGCCCGAGGTCCTGGAGGCCGGGTTGGAGGCCCTGGGCGGGCGCGCGGTGGTCAACTCGGTCAACTACGAGGACGGCGACGGCCCCGACTCCCGCTTCACCCGCATCATGCGGCTGGCCCAGGAGCACGGTGCGGCCGTGGTCGGCCTGTGCATCGACGAGGAGGGTCAGGCCCGCACCGCCGAGTGGAAGGTCCGGGTGGCCAGCCGCCTGATCGACGAGATCACCGGCGACTGGGGGCTGAACACCAGTGACATCGTCATCGACTGCCTCACCTTCCCCATCACCACCGGGCAGGAGGAGACGCGGCGAGACGGCATCGAGACCCTGAACGCCATCCGCGAGCTCAAGGCCCGCTACCCGGAGGTGCAGACCACTCTGGGTCTGTCCAACCTGTCCTTCGGCGTCAACCCGGCCGCGCGGATCGTGCTCAACTCCGTGTTCCTGCACGAGGCCGTCCAGGCGGGCCTGGACTCGGCGATCGTGCACGCCTCCAAGATCGTGCCGATCAACCAGATTCCCGAGGACCAGCGCAAGGTGGCGCTCGACCTCGTCTTCGACCGGCGTGAGGGCGACTACGACCCCCTGTCGGAGTTCATCGACATGTTCCAGGGCGTCGACGCCAAGGCCATGAAGGCCTCCCGCGCCGAGGAACTGGCAGCCCTCCCGCTGTGGGAGCGCCTGGAGCGCCGGATCATCGACGGCGAGCTCACCGGCATCGAGGCCGACCTCGACGAGGCGCTGGCCGAGCGCCCGGCCCTGGCCATCGTCAACGACACCCTCCTGGAGGGCATGAAGACGGTCGGCGAGCTGTTCGGCTCCGGGCAGATGCAGCTGCCCTTCGTGCTCAAGTCCGCCGAGGTCATGAAGAACGCGGTCGCCTACCTCGAACCGCACATGGAGAAGAGCGACGACGACGGCAAGGGCCGCATCGTGCTCGCCACCGTCAAGGGCGACGTCCACGACATCGGCAAGAACCTCGTGGACATCATCCTGTCCAACAACGGCTACGAGGTGGTCAACCTCGGCATCAAGCAGCCGGTGTCGGCGATCCTGGAGGCGGCCGAGGAGAGGCGGGCCGACGTGATCGGCATGTCCGGACTCCTGGTCAAGTCCACCGTGATCATGAAGGAGAACCTGGAGGAGATGAACTCCCGGGGCATCTCCGAGCGCTTCCCGGTGCTCCTGGGCGGCGCCGCCCTCACCCGCTCCTACGTGGAGCAGGACCTGGCCGAGATGTTCGGCGGCGAGGTGCGCTACGCCAAGGACGCCTTCGAGGGCCTGCGCCTGATGGACACCTTCATGGCGGTCAAGCGCGGCGAGGAGGGGGCCAAGCTCCCCGAACTGCGCCAGCGCCGGGTCCGGCGCGGGGCCACCCTCAAGGTCACCGAACCCGAGGCGATGCCCGCCCGCAGCGACGTCTCCACGACCAACAGGGTGCCCACCCCGCCGTTCTGGGGTGACCGGATCAGCAAGGGCATCCCGCTGGCCGACTACGCCGCCTTCCTCGACGAACGCGCCACGTTCATGGGGCAGTGGGGACTCAAGGCGTCCCGTGGCGGCAACGGCCCCAGCTACGAGGAACTGGTGGAGACCGAGGGCCGCCCCCGCATGCGGATGTGGCTGGACCGCATCCAGACCGAGGGCCTGCTGGAGGCGGCGGTCGTGCACGGCCACTACCCCTGCTACAGCGAGGGCGACGACCTGGTCGTGCTGGACGAGGACGGGACCGAACGCACCCGGTTCACGTTCCCGCGCCAGCGCCGGGACCGGCACCTGTGCCTGTCCGACTTCTTCCGGCCCAAGGAGTCGGGTGAGCTGGACGTGGTCTCCTTCCAGGTGGTGACGGTGGGCGCGGCGATCAGCCGGGCCACCGCTGAGCTGTTCGAGAAGAACGCCTACCGCGACTACCTGGAGTTGCACGGGCTGTCGGTGCAGCTCACCGAGGCCCTGGCCGAGTACTGGCACACCCGGGTCCGCGCCGAGCTGGGCTTCGCGGGGGAGGACCCCGCCGAGCTGGACGCGTTCTTCAAGCTCGGCTACCGGGGCGCCCGTTTCTCGCTGGGGTACGGCGCCTGCCCGGACCTGGAGGACCGTGCCAAGATCGTGCGGCTGCTGGCGCCCGAGCGGGTGGGGGTGTCGTTGTCCGAGGAGTTCCAGCTCGTCCCCGAACAGGCCACCGACGCGATCGTCATCCATCACCCAGAGGCGACATACTTCAACGTCTGACCAGCCAAGGTGTGGGCCCCGCCGATGACGGACACCGGCGGGGCCCTCCCCATGGGGGTCAGCACCACCGCCACCACGCCACGAGTCGAGATGAGCGAATTGAGCACAGTGAGTTCCGAACTGACCGAGACCGACGCCCCGGTGGAACGCCGACTCCAGGCCGTCCTGCTGGACATGGACGGCACCCTCATCGAGAGCGAGCACCTGTGGGGTGAGGCGGAGGCCGAGCTGGTCGCCGAACTGGGCGGCGAGTGGACCGAGGTCGACCACGAGGCCAACGTGGGCAACGCCGCCGAGCCGGTGGGCCGCTACATCATCGAGCTGACCGGGGCGGACCACCTCACCCCGCGCCAGGTGGCGGACATGCTCTACGACCGCTTCCGCGCCAAGCTGGAGGGCGGGGCCGACCTGCGCCCCGGCGCCAAGGAACTGGTGACGATGCTCGCCGAGGCCGGGGTCCCGGCGGTCCTGGTCACCTCCACCGAACGCACCCTGATCGAGACGGCCATCGGCGGTATCGGTCTGGAGAGCTTCGTGGACTCGGTGGCGGGCGACGAGGTGGAGGCCAACAAGCCCCATCCCGACCCGTACCTGAGGGCCGCCCGCCGCCTGGGCGTGGACCCGAGGCGCTGTGTGGCAGTGGAGGACTCGGTGGTGGGGGTGACCTCCGCAGCCGACGCCGGGTGCGTCACCGTCGCGATCCCCAACCACGTCGAGGTCGCACCCCGCGAGGGCGTGGTCTTCAGGGACAGCCTGGTCGGGGTCGACCTGGCGTGGCTGGAGTCGTTGGTCTCCGAAGCCTGAGCAGCCCGTACTCACCTGCGGACTCCCGCCCTCCCCGCGGGGCCAGCCGCCCCGCGGGCGATCGGTCCCTTGGTGACCCGCTCAGGGGTGGGTAGCGTGGGGGAGCGGGGAGAGGCGCCGGGCCGCACGGCTCCGGGCGCCGTCCCCGCCGGTGGACGCCCTAGGGGATCGGCCGGATGTGCGTGGGGACGCGGGATGGGAGACTGGGCGCATGCCTGAGACTTTGAGTGAGAACGTCGGTATGGGGCTGGGGGCGGCCCTGACGGTGGTCGGTTTCGTCATCTCCTACTTCGTGTGGCGGAGGAAGGGCGCGGCCTACGGCCTGCGCGGCGTCGCCTGGTCGCTGTTGCCCGTGATCGCGGGCCTCCTCCTGCTGATGGACGTGGTGTTGCAGTTCGTCCTCGGCGTGCTCGGCATCCTGCTGACCATGGCCTTCAAACTCCAGTCGTGGGTCGGCCTCGGGCTGGCCGTGCTCATGGTGGTCCTGTACGTGGTCTCGGGCTTCATGAAGTCCAAGGGCATCGGGGTCAGGCCCGGTGCGCGGCCCGAGGACAAGGCGCGGGCCAGGACCGAGGGCGGGGACACCCCCGCGGCGGGTGCCGCGCCGGCCCCGGCGGGCCAGGTCGGTGCCCCGAAGCAGGCCAAGGCGCCCGCGGCCGACGACGACTTCGATGACATCGAGGCGATGCTGCGCAAGCGCGGCATCGAGTAGCCCACCCCCTCCGCGACGACGAGGGCGGCCCCGCCAGAGCGGGACCGCCCTCTTTCCGTGCGCGCGGTCGTGTCCGCCAACGCGCACCCCGCCATGTGGCGCTGGACGCACCCCTGCGTGGCGTGGTTCACGTAGGGGAATGCGGCGGACACTCACGGTTTCATAGCACTTGCCATAGAACCCCTGTATCGGGTTGGTTCGCGGTGTTTTGGTCGTATCGTTGGCCGGGCGCGGTTCCGGTCTTGTCCCTGCTCAGCCCCGGTCGTCCGATGAATGCGTGGTTTGCGGTCTTTAGTGGCCATATGGGTTGTTTGTTAGCGTTTGTTACGTTTTGGCTACACAGGCAGACTTTGGACGACGTGCGCTCAAAGGGCGAGTAAATTGGTCGTTGTGTAACATCCCGGGCGGAAAGGTCCGTGGTTGTGCCCAACCTCTCAACGGTTGGGCGCGTCACGTGCCAGTACCGACGAGACGGGCCATCCTCTCGCCCCGTCGGTCCAACGCCCACGCCAGCCAGAGTCGAGAACCGGCCGGCCCCACCGTGAGACCTGGAAGGGTCACCCCCTAGTGGCTCACGCGTGGGATCAGTCCCCTCGGCCAGAAGCATGAGTGGAGAGTGGTGGCCTGATGAGCGCGCCCTCGCATGCCCCTGAGACGACCGAACCGGTCGACTCGGAACCCGGCGCGTCGGCCCCGGGTCGCAGCGACGCCGACAATCGGTCCCTGAGGCAGATCGCCTGGCAACGACTGCGCCGAGACAAGGTCGCCATGGTCTCCGGCCTGGTCGTGATCCTGCTCATCCTGGCCGCGATCTTCGCGCCCTTCCTGGTCAAGCTGTTCGGGCACCCGCCCACCCAGTTCCACCAGGACCTGATCGACCCGAGCCGTCGCGTCCCCTACCTCGACCCCGAGAACCCGGACGCGGGCATCGACCGCTGGGGCGGGATCAGCTCCGACCACCTGCTGGGCGTCGAGCCCACCACCGGTCGTGACCTGTTCAGCCGTATCCTCTACGGCGCCCAGATCTCACTGCTGGTCGCCTTCCTGGCCACGCTGGTGTGCGTGGCCCTGGGCACCCTGCTCGGCATCATCGCCGGTTACATGGGTGGCTGGGTCGACACCGTCATCAGCCGAGCCATGGACATCTTCCTGGCCTTCCCGCTGATGCTGTTCGCGATCGCCCTCGTCGGCGTCATCCCCGACGGCGTCTTCGGACTGACCGGCAACGGGCTGAGAATCGGCGTCATCGTCTTCATCATCGGGTTCTTCAACTGGCCCTACATCGCCCGCATCGTCCGCGGACAGACCCTCGCCCTGCGCGAGCGCGAGTTCGTCGAGGCGGCCAAGAGCCTCGGCGCCAGCAACCGGCACATCCTCTTCAAGGAGATCCTGCCGAACCTGGTCACGCCGATCATCGTCTACTCCACGCTCCTGATCCCCACGAACATCCTGTTCGAGGCGGCCCTGAGCTTCCTCGGCGTCGGCATCAACCCGCCCACGCCGAGCTGGGGCAAGATGCTCTCCGAAGCGGTGCCCTTCTACCAGACGGCGCCCTACTTCATCATCTTCCCCGGCCTGGCCATCTTCATCACCGTCCTGGCGTTCAACCTCTTCGGTGACGGCCTGCGCGACGCCTTCGATCCCCGGACCTCGGACTGACCCGACCCCGAGCGGGGAGGCCCGTCTCCCAAGCCGCTCAGAAGTCCGGTCAACCCATGTTCCGACCATCCCCATACCAGGTTCAGAGAGGTACTTCCTTGATGAAGCGCACCCTCGGATTCGTCGCGCTCGGCGCGGCGGCGTCCCTCTTCCTGTCCGCCTGCGGCGGCGCCGCCACCGGCGGCGGCTCCGACTCGGCCGACAGCTTCGACCTCGGCTCCACCGAGGTCGTCAACGCCTCGGACAAGGCCGGCGGCACGCTCAAGTACGCGCTCGCCGCGGACTTCGACTCCACCGACCCGGGCAACACGTACTACGCGTTCAACTGGAACTTCTCCCGTTACTACGCCCGTACGCTCCTCGCCTTCAACCCCGAGCCGGGCGACAACGCCACCGACCTGATCCCCGACATGGCCGTGGATCTGCCGGAGCCCAACGACGACTTCACCGAGTGGACCGTCAAGATCCAGGAAGGCCTCAAGTACGAGGACGGCACTGCGATCACGGCCCAGGACATCAAGTACGGCATCGCCCGCGCCAACTTCAACGGCGGCGTGTTCACCGAGGGCCCGCAGTACTTCAAGGCCCACCTGGACCAGGACGACCACAACGTCTACGACAACGGTGACGACCCGCTCGCGGGCTTCGACTCCATCGAGACCCCGGACGACCACACCCTGGTCTTCCACCTCAAGGACTCGTTCTCCGAGTTCCCGAACGTGCTGACCCAGCCGCAGACCGCCCCGGTGCCGATCGAGGCCGACCGCGAGGCCCTGTACCAGGAGAACGTCCTCTCCTCCGGCCCGTACAAGTTCGACGGTCAGTACGAGCCCGGCGTCAAGCTGAACCTGGAGCGCAACGAGCACTGGGACTCCGACACCGACCCCGTCCGTCAGGCCCTGCCCGACCGCATCGAGGTCGAGATCGGCGTCTCCCAGGACGAGATCGACGAGCGCCTGCTCAGCGGCGAGATCGACGTGGACCTCGCCGGCACCGGCGTGGGCCCGGCGATGAACGCCCGCCTCCTGGACGACGAGAGCGCCCAGGGCAACCTGGACAACCCGTTCTCCGGCGCCCTGCGCTACGTGAACATCCACCTCCCGATCATCGAGGACGTGGCCTGCCGCCAGGCGATCATGTACGCCGCCGACCGCGACAGCATGTGGCGTGCCTGGGGCGGCGCGACCGGTGGTGACCTCGCCACCACCCTGCTCCCCCCGGCCATCCCGGGCTCCAACACCGACTCGGACCTGTACTCGTCCGCTGACGACAAGGGTGACCTGGACAAGGCCCAGGAGAAGCTCGACGAGTGCGGCGAGTCCGACGGCTTCAAGACCAACATCGCGGTCCGCACCGAGCGTGAGAAGGACGTCCAGACCGCCGAGGCTCTCCAGCAGTCGCTGGCCCGCGTCGGCATCGACGTCGAGATCAAGTCGTTCCCGTCCGGGGACTTCTTCGGCCAGTACGCCGGTTCGCAGGACTACGTCCGTGAGAACAACATCGGCCTGAGCGTCTCGGGCTGGGGCCCGGACTGGCCGACCGGCTACGGCTTCGCCTCCAAGATCACGCACGGCGACGCGATCATGGAGACCGGCAACTTCAACACCTCCGAGCTCGACGACCCCGAGATCAACGGCCTCTGGGACGACGCCCTCAAGACCGAGGACCCGGACGAGCGCGCCGATCTGTACACCCAGATCGACACCCTCGTCATGGAGAACGCCGCCATCCTGCCGGTGGTCTTCGACAAGACGCTGATCTACCGCTCCGACGAGCTCACCAACGCCTACTACCACCCCGCGTACATGATGTACGACTTCATGGCGCTGGGCGTCGACCGGGGCTAGGTCCCGAACTACCAGCCTGAACTAGTACGAGAAGGCAGGTGAAAGCGGCGGGGAGCCCGAGGCGATCCCTCGGGTGTCCCCGCCGCCGACCGCGATGCTGAATTATGTTCTCCGCCGCCTTGGTGCGGGTCTCTTGCTTCTCGCCGTCGTCACGGCGGTGACCTTCTGGATCTTCTACGTCCTGCCCAGGTGGGCGGGCGTCACCCCGCACGGCATGGCGGCGATGTACGTGGGCAAGGCGCCCACCCCGGAGGCGCTCGACGCCACCGTGGAGCGCCTTGGCCTCGACCAGCCCGTCGCGGTCCAGTTCTACGACTTCATCCGCACGCTGCTGCTCGGCCAGGAGTTCACCTTCGGCCGGGAGACGGTGCAGTGCGCGGCCCCGTGCCTCGGGTACTCCTTCACCACGAACTCCCCGGTGCTGCCGCAGCTCCTCGACCGCCTCCCCGTCACCCTGTCCCTCGGCCTCGGCGCCGCGGTGATCTGGGTCATCGGCGGTGTGGCCGTCGGCGTGCTCTCCGCTGTCAAGAGGGGCAGCATCTTCGACCGCCTGGCCATGGGCGTCGCCCTCATCGGCGTCTCCCTGCCCATCTACTTCACCGGTCTGCTCGCCCTGGCCTTCCTGGTCCACGAGTGGGGTCTGTTCCCGGTGTCGCGCTACGTGCCGTTCACCGAGAACCCGGTGGCCTGGTTCCAGGTCATGTTCCTTCCCTGGGTGACGCTGGCGTTCCTGCACGCCGCCCAGTACGCGCGGCAGACCCGAGCGGGCATGCTGGAGACCCTCAACGAGGACTACATCCGCACCGCACGGGCCAAGGGTCTGAGCGAGCGCAAGGTGATCTTCAAGCACGCCCTGCGGCCCACCCTGACCCCCATCGTCACCATCCTGGGTCTGGACATCGGCATGGTCCTGGGCGGCGCGATCCTCACCGAGACGGTGTTCTCCCTCAACGGCGTGGGTGCCTACGCGATCACCTCGATCGTGTCCAAGGACCTGCCCGTCGTCCTGGGCGTCACGCTCCTGGGCGCGGTGTTCATCGTCGTCTGCAACCTGATCGTCGACCTCCTGTACCCGGTCGTCGACCCACGGGTGCGCATCGCCAGGTAGGGCGCGCCGCACACGCCCCAGCGCCGAGCGCTGAACCAGACCAGCTCTACTGAAGGAAATGTGACATGGCCTCGACCGGACCGGCATCGGCTGCCTCTGACGCAGTCGTGCGCGTGGATGACCTGCGGGTGACCTTCCCGACGATGGACGGCGACGTCCACGCGGTGAAGGGTCTCTCCTTCGAGGTGCCCGCCGGTGGCGCGCTGGGCATCGTGGGTGAGTCGGGTTCCGGCAAGAGCGTGACCTCGCTGGCCCTGATGGGTCTGCACCGGGGCAGCCGCGCCGAGATCACCGGGTCCATCGAGGTGGCCGGCCAGGACGTGGTGACCGCGACCGACAGGAAGCTGCGGTCGATGCGGGGCAACGACATCGCGATGGTCTTCCAGGACCCGATGCAGTCGCTGCACCCCCAGTACACGATCGGCAACCAGCTGGTCGAGGCCTACCTGGTGCACCACCCCAAGGCCGGCAAGGCCGCCGCCAGGGAGCGCGCGGTGGAGGCGCTTGACAGGGTCGGTATCCCCGAGCCCGCCAAGCGGATCAACTCCTACCCGCACGAGTTCTCCGGCGGCATGCGCCAGCGCGTGGTCATCGCCATGGGTCTGATGTGCGACCCCAAGGTGCTGCTCGCCGACGAGCCCACCACCGCCCTGGACGTCACCGTGCAGGCGCGCATCCTGGACCTGCTCGACGAGCTGCGCCGCGACCTCAACATGGCGCTGATCCTGGTCTCCCACGACCTCGCCGTCGTCGCCGGTTCCGTGGACGAGGTCGTGGTCATGCGACACGGCCAGGCGGTGGAGCGCGGCGACGTGCGCAAGGTGCTGTCCGCACCCGAGCACCCCTACACGCAGGCGCTGCTGGCCGCCGTTCCGCGCGTGGAGATGTCACGGGCCGAGCGCCGCGCGCAGGACCGGGCCAACCGCGTGGACCGGGAGAAGCGCAAGGGTACCGTCACCAAGCCGGGTGACTTCGAGGCCTTCGTGCCCGCCTCCACCGAGGAGGAGCCGCTGCTGCGGGTCCGGGACGTGGCCCAGCGCTTCAGGGTGCGCGGTGGGACGTGGGGCCGGGCAACCGACTTCTGGGCGGTCAAGGGTGTGAGCTTCGACCTGTACAAGGGCGAGACCCTCGGCGTCGTGGGTGAGTCCGGGTCGGGCAAGAGCACGCTCTCCCGGATGGTCATGCGGCTGCTGGAGCCCACCGAGGGCACGGTGGAGTTCGAGGGCCGGGACATCACGCACATGCCCGAGCGCGGGCTGCGCCCGCTCCGCCGCGACGTGCAGATGGTCTTCCAGAACCCCTACTCGTCGCTGAACCCGCGCCTGACCATCGGCGAGAGCATCGGCACCGCCCTGCGCGTGCAGGGCGAGCGGGACGGGAAGAAGATCCGTTCGCAGGTGCAGGAGCTGCTGGAGCGGGTCGGTCTGGAGCCCAACCACTACAACCGGTTCCCGCACGCCTTCTCCGGAGGCCAGCGCCAGCGCATCGCCATCGCCCGCGCGCTGATCCTCAAGCCCAAGCTCATCATCTGCGACGAGCCCGTCTCCGCGCTGGACGTGTCCACCCAGGACCAGGTGCTGCGCCTGCTCTCGGAGCTTCAGGACGACTTCGGTCTCACCTACATCTTCGTCGCCCACGACCTGGCCGTGGTGCGCCAGGTCAGCGACCGCGTCGCGGTCATGCGCAAGGGCGAGATCGTGGAGATGGGTGACAGCGACTCCGTCTACGAGAATCCGCAGAGCGACTACACCAGGCAGTTGCTCACTGCCGCCCCGGTCCTTGACCCCGACGAGGCCCGTGAACTGCGCGCGGAGCGAGTCGCCAAGCGCGCCGCCGACGCCGCCTAGTCGACAGGACGAGCGCGACGGGGCCCCGGCCACTGGAGGACAGTGGCCGGGGCCCCGTGTTCGTTCCCCGGGACGGGTGCGCCTACACGGGCTTGCGGAGCTCGGTGACGCAGTCTCGGTACTTGTCGACGGTGTACTGGCCCTCGGGGCCCCATGAGGTTCGCTGCCCGGTGACCTCCAGTCCCGCCTCCCGGGCCCAGTCGGCGAAGGCCTCGGGGGAGACGTCGGAGCGGTTGCCGTCGTCGCGCCACCGGCGCTGACTCAGCCAGCGCTGGGCGATCCTGCCGGGGCGGCCCGCCCGGCGGTTCACCGGGGCCAGGCGCAGCGACCAGTCGGGCTTGCCCGCGTGGTGGATCACCGCGCTCGCCCCCGGTTCCAGCACACGCGCGACCTCGCCGAGGTACCCGGAGATCACGTCCGGGTCCAGGTGGACGAAGACGTCGAAGGACCAGACGAACGAGATCGACGCGTCGGGGACCGGGTCCATCGAGTACCCGCGGGTGTGGTGGACGTCGAGACCGTGGTGGCCCTCGAACCGCTCACGGCAGCGGTCCAGACAGCTCTCGTTGACGTCCACGATCCAGACCCGGGTGGAGTGCTCCAGCAGGTGCTCGGTCCAGCGGCCGTGTCCCGGACCGATCTCCAGGGAGGTGCCCCGGGCCGCCCCCGGGGCGAGCAGCTCCTCGACCAGCCCGGCCTTCCACTCCTCGTAGGGCTGACCGCAGTACGCGGCCATGTGGGCCCATTCGTCACCGCTCCGCTCCCAGGTGTGCGTACCTCCCCAGGTCCGGCGATTCCAATCAACGGTGGGCATTTCTCTTCTTCCTCCCGGGGGTGGGTTCCGCGTTCGTGCTGGTGAATCGCCTCGAATCCTATCCCCGCGTGGGATGGGGGTCCTTTTCGGAGAGGGCAGTCGTTTTTTGTCTGGGTTAACGTTGCTTTTTCGGAGATGTTACTTTCGGAGGCTTTTCGATCGCGTGAGAATGCGCTGGCCGTGTGCCGGGAAGGAAACCGGGATGGGTGAACTGGTGTTGGTCAGGCACGGGCAGACCGAGTGGAGCAGGGTGGGTCGGCACACCGGCCGTACCGACCTTCCCCTCACCGAGGAGGGCGAGCGTCAGGCGGGGGCGGTGCGCCCGATGCTGGCGGACCGGGAGTTCGCGCTCGTGCTCACCAGCCCGCTGGGTCGGGCGGTGCGCACCGCCGAACTGTCCGGGCTCGTGGGCGCTGACACCCATCCCGATCTCGTGGAGTGGGACTACGGCGCCTACGAGGGGATCACCACCGCCGAGATCCACCGGGAGACGCCCGACTGGAACCTGTGGACGGACGGGGTGCCGCCGGGGGCGAACGGGTTCCCCGGTGAGGACCCGGAACAGGTGGGCGTGAGAGCCGACCGGGTGCTCGACCACCTCGCCCCGGCGCTGGAAAGGGGCGACGTCGTCCTGGTGGCCCACAGCCACCTCCTGCGCGTCCTGACCGCCAGAAGGCTCGGGCTACCGCCCTCGGGAGGGGCTCTCTTCCGTCTCGACACGGGTTCGGTCAGCTCTCTCGGGACGGAACACGGGCGTCCCGTCCTGACCTCCTGGAACCGTTCCTGGGAGTCCCCGGAATGAGGCATCGAAAAAGGCATGATCGCGAGGAAAAGGCGATTTCGTGTTTTGTGCCCGCCAGTCTTCTGGGTACGGTCCCCGTGGATGGACATCGAAGCGCGAACAGGAAACGTACTCCCGATCCCCCGTCCACGTCCCGCACCCGATGACGGGCCACCTCCCCGCTCGCTCCCGCCCCCTGACCCACGCCACCCCAACCGCCCCGGTCAGTAGACCGGTCCGCCGCCCGTGTCGGCCCCCTCTCCCGGCACGGACGTCCGCTCCACCCGCAGACGCCGGGCCTCCACGGCCATGCGCTCCCGGTCCTCCGGAAACGCGCCCTCCCAGGGACGGTCCAGCGGGAACCAGGCCGCAGGCTGACCGGCCTCCCCACCCAGGGGCAGGGCCCTGTCCAGGACCGTCGTGTAGGCCAGACCGAGAGTCGGCTCCCAGTCCGCGCGGTAGGAGCGCACCCACGCTGCGGTCGGTACGACCGACACACGGGCCCGCAGACCGGTCTCCTCAGCGAACTCCCTGGAGGCCGCCGCCCTGGGGCTCTCACCCGGGTCGACCGAACCGCCCGGGCAGACCCAGTCCCGCCAGCGGTGCCGGACCAGGAGCACGTGCTCGAACTCGCGGTCAAAGGCCCAGACCTCCGCCGAAACCGGGTTCATGTGGGTGTCGAGCGCTCGCACCAGCCACGCGTGCGCGCCATCGAACTCTCTTCGGGCACGACCGGTGTCGCCCAGGACCGCGTCCAGGGACCGCTGTTCAAGGGGATCTCGTCGCATCCCCGCGACCGTAGCGCCCCGGTACGACCCGACCGGTCCACGCACCGGCCGGGCCCATCGAGTGGCGGGCGGCCGTCACAATGGACGTATGTCCAAGCGCCCACGCCTCCAGCCACCCCTGTCCGCCGACCAGCCCTGTCCCTGCGGCAGGACCCGGGCGTACGGCCAGTGCTGTGGGAGGCTGCACGACGGCTCCGCGAAGGCCGCCACCGCCGAGGACCTCATGCGCTCGCGGTACAGCGCCTTCGCCGTCGGCGACGAGGCCCACCTCCTCCGCTCATGGCACCCGGACACGCGCCCGGCCGAGGTCGGGCTGGACCCGGCCACCGAGTGGGTCGGGCTGGAGATCCTCGGTACCGGTGAGGGGACACCGTTCCACAACGAGGGCACCGTCGAGTTCCGCGCCCACTACCGGGAGGACGGCCAGGCGGGGCTGGTGCACGAGCACAGCCGATTCCTGCGCCACGACGGCGCCTGGGTCTACCTCGACGCCCTGTAGGGCCGGACACCGGACGGCCGTCGGTGCGACACGGTAGGAAGGAACCGTGAACACCCCCCGACCGACCGGAGCCTGACATGTCGTCCCACACCCCCGAGACCAGCGGCATCCCCGACCCGGTGCGTCAGGGCGAGACACTGGAGTCCATCGCCGCGAGCCTGGCCGCGATCATGCCGGAGAACTGGCAGAACGTGACGTACGGGTTCTGGCGGGTGGGGGGCTTCTCCCACGAGGACGTGGTCGCGGCGAGCACCGACGGCTCGGTCCTGGAGTTCCCCCCGCCTCCGGAGGCCACGCAGGGAGCCCTGGCCCTGAAGGACCTCTTCCACGAGGCGGGGAAGGGCACCTGGCTGTCCATGACGCTCTCGCTCGAGGCCCCCGGGAAGTTCCGCGCCGAGTACAACCACGACACCGACCCCGGTCTCCCCGAGGACGTCGCGCCCGTGGCCTACCTCCAGGAGCTGCGCCGCTACCCCCGGGGCGAGGACACGCTGCCGCAGTGGTGGAGCGCTCAACTGCAGCGCGCCCGGCCGGAGGATCTCGACCGGCTGTACGCGGACTTCGGCGCTGACCTGGCCGCCGCCTGCCGGGAGGTCGGCCTGAGCGCGGAGCACACACCTCCCACCAGCGTGAGTCTGCAGGTGCCCGGGATCGGCGCACTCCCGGACAGCGACCTGCGGGAGACCTTCGAACGAGCGGCCGTCAGCTCCGCCGAGGCCAGGTCCGGGATCGCCGCGAGTGTCGCGAACCACCTGTTGGACAGCGCGCGGGAACAGGGCATCCTCTCCGCCCTGACCGCAGACGGCGCCGTGGTGGTGTCCGCGCTCCGTCACGCCTTCCACGAGGTCGGCGCGCAGGCCTCCTTCCAGGGAATCAACACCCTGGTCGTCCAGCTCCCCGACGGCCCGAGTATCAGCACGGACATCGGTTCCTTCCGCTCCGGGGTGGAGGGGGCCACCCCCGAGCAGGTCAACCAGCACGCCTCCGCGTTCGCCCGCGCCGCCCTCGAACAGTTCGCCCAGGCCACGCGGAACAACCAGGCGGTGAGTACCCCCGCCTCCGGGCGGTTGAAAGTCCGGCTCTACCCTGCCAGCGCCTTCCCCGAGGACGTACCGGAACAGCTCCTGGCGCGGGAGATCGCCCCCGGCCTGTGGCAGACGGTGGTCATCGACAGCCCCGAGTCACTCCAGCCGTTGTCGCGGGTGACCCACGAGCGGTCCGGACGCCCCGACGCCGAGGTCTTCACCGAGGCCGTCGCCAGCGCGCTGGAGGAGCCCGTGGAGGCGAGCGAACACGAGCTCAGCGGGGCGAGGATCGTTCACCTCGGCGCCCAGCACCCGTACGTCGCGGCGCAGGCGCACGCGCTGGACCGGTTCGTGGGTGAGGCCCCGCACGGTGTCCTTGTGGCCTTCCCCGTACCCGAGGTGATCCTCGCCCACCCGCTCGGTCAGGGACACCCGATCGCGGGGATGGACCACCTGGGCCAGCTCGCTCAGCGGTTCGTCGAGGACGCCGAGAAGCCGATCAGCCCGCAGCTGTACTGGTGGCACCCGGGGTCACGGGACCGCGCCCTGGGGGAGCCGCTCGACCTGCGACCGGTTGGGATGACCCTCGACCACGAGACCAGGTCGGTCACCCTGCACACCTCGGACGACGAGTTCGTCCCCCTCGTCGACTCCCTGGCGCGTCGGGGCTGAGACGCGGGCCCGGCGGTCAGCGCCGTTCGCGCAGGCGCCGGGCCAGCTCGCCCGCCCGGGAGGCGGTGTCCGGATCGGGGTGATGGCGGGACAGGGCATCGAGGACGGGGAGGGTGTCCGGGTGCGCTCTCAGCCGGACCGGATCCGGGTCCTCCAACACGGTCCGCTCGACGTCCGGGGTGCCCTGGGCGGACAGGAACTCCGGCAGGTCCGCGTTGTCGGGGGTGATCGCCGCGGCGATCATGTCGATCACCACCCACGGTCCGTGCTCGCCCAGGACCCGGTCGATGCCTCGCTGCGTGAGCATTCCCGAGGAGAGCAGGACCACCGCCGCCATGCTGGCCACAGCGGGGCGCGGTGAGTACAGCAGGGAGCGCAGCTCGGGTTCGAGTTCGGAACTCGTGGTGTTGAGGACCTGGGTGCCGACCCAGCGGCGCAGAGCCACGCCGGGCCCGTGGACGACCGCGCTGATCTGCCGCAGCGCCTCGGCGGGACCGCGCCGGTCCAACCAGGGCCCGGCCTCGGAGAGCCGTTCCTCGACGGGCAGTACCGACAGCGCGTCCAGGAAGCGCGCGGCGCTGGCCTCGGCGAGGGTGTCCACCAACGGGGCGTGGATGCCCACCTCCAGCAGGAGCTGGCGTACCCCGTAACGGCCCAGCGCGGTGAGTTCGACGGTGCAGTGGCCGTGACCGTCCGGCCCCGTGGCGTGGGTGGGGCGGTGGTCCAGGGCGACCGCCCC
>NZ_LAVM01000004.1:110761-113162 GCF_001083815.1 Nocardiopsis sp. SBT366
GGTGTCGGAGAGCTGCCAAAGCACGTGCAGGAGCAGGTCGGTGGCGCTGGTCGCGGGGGGCGTCGGGGAGAGCAACGCCTCACGCACAAGGGTGTCCAGGTCCGGGCGGGAGCCGTCGGGGGCCTCGTACAGGTGGCGCAGGACCCCGGGGAGCAGGTCGGGGCCGGGGGTCCAGGGGGTGGGCGGCTCCGAGCGCGTCAGTTCGCCCCGGGCGTGCTCGATGGTGTGCTCGAATTCCCGGAACCACCAGTCCAGGACCTGTTCGGGCTCGCGCACTCGGAGTTCGAGTCCCGGTGCGGGGCGGGCGTGGGCGTCGTCGATCTCCACCAGGCCCAGGCGCAGGGCCGCGGACCAGGGGACGACGAAGTGGGCGACATCGGCCACCGAATGGAGCCCGCCCAGCCAGGTGGCGCGCTCCGTGACGAGGCTGGGGAGGTCGGGCGGCCAGAGTGCGAACCGGGTGATGGCGGTCCGGGCGTCGTCGATGCCGGGCACCCCGTGCCGAGTGACCGGGGTGCCCGGGGCGCTCCAGCGAGCCAGGCTGAGGGCGTCGCACAGCAGTGGGGAGTCCAGCGCCATCCGGGCGAGGGCGTCGGCGGGGAGCAGTGACACGGGCCTTGCGGCGAGGGGTGGGTGCTCCGGGTTCGACGGGTCATGAGAGGGCATGTCCGCTCCCGGTTTCCTTTCGGGTGTTCGTCTGCGGACTTCGGTACGGGGGGAGTCTCCGCAGGTCTTCGTGAACCCCTCTTGTACCGCCCCCGCGCGGGGTGGCGGGGCGGTTCGCGCAGATCGGTACGAACCCGGGAGGTGGTTGTCCACAGAACGCGGTTCGGGTCCGATGGCGAGGACGGGTCATGTCTAGGCTGGTGGAATGGACCGTCGCACCGCGCTGGAGTCGCATGTCCGATCGATGACCGCCGAACGGGTCGCCGTCCTCCTCACCACCCTGACGGAGGGGGTGGTCCGGTACGCGCGGGCCACACCCCTGACCCTCCTGCACCTGCTACCGATCCTGGCCTACCGCCCGGGGGCCTTCGAACGCCTGACCCTCGCCCACCACCAGGTGCTCTACGCGGCGGTCGGCGTGGTGGAGGACCGCGAACGCCTCCGTGAGACGAGGGCGGACCAGGGGGCGCCGTGGGAGAGGATGCCCGGGCCGGTGGAGCACGAGACGCTGCTGGCGAGACTGGACGCCGACCGCCCCGGGCTGGCGCGGGTCCGGGCGGAGGAGACCGTCGCGGACCTCGTGGACCTGGCGCTGATGTGGCCGGACGGGCGGGACGGATACCACCTTCCCGACGACGCCATCGAGCAGTTCGGCCTGCCTCACGTCCCACCCACGGTCCGGGAGGGCCTGGGCTGGCTCGACCTGGCCGGAGTCCGCAGGGTCGCCCTGACCCTGGGACTGGACCCCACCGGGGAACGCGCCACCCTCACGGACGGGATCGAGGAGGTGCTGGGCGCACCCGAACGCGTCGTGGAGCTGTGCCACGCCGCGCGGCACGATGTCGCCCACCTGCTGCTCGGCCACGCGTTCCTCGGGACCGAGGCACGGACCTTCCTCACCAGGGGAGCCGGAGAGCCGTTCAGCGTTCCGGCGGACGGCACCGGGGACTCCGACCTGGACTGGATGTTCGAACACGGTCTGCTGCTGCCCCCGGAACACCCCGGTGACGGACTCGTCATGCCGAGGGAGGTGGCGTTGGCGGTGCGGGGCGCCCACCCCTGGCCGTTCGAACCCGCGCCGCAGGCGGTGGTGGGGGTCCCGGTAGACCGAATGATGCCGGGCGGAGGCACCGACGTGGCCGAGGGCTCACGCGCGGCGCTGCCCGCCCTGGCCGGGGCGGACGTCCGGCTCCTGGAGGCGGTCGCCGAGCGCCCCCCGAGGTTGCGCGTGGACGGCCTGCTCATGAAGCAGGAGCGGCGGCGGCTCGCCCGGGTGGCCGATGGCGACGAGGACCTGGCCAGGGTCTGGCTGGAGGCCGGTGCGGTCCTGGGACTCCTCACCGTTCACCTCGGCCGGGTGGTTCCGTCCGAACAGGCCGCCGCGTGGAGGGACCTCGACACCGAGACCAGGCTCTCCGCGCTGGCCGAGGCCTGGGCGGGAACGGAGGACGCCGCGCTGTGGTGGCCGGCACCGGAGGGCGGGTCCCTCTCCAGGGTGCGGTCCGGCCGGGCTCGGACACGCTGGGCCCTGGCCTGCGCGCTCAACGACCTGCCCTGGGGGACCAGCACCGGAGTCGTGGGTCACCGGCTGCTGGCCGAACGAGCCGAGGGGCGGGAGCCGCTCACGGGGGCGCGGTGGCTGGTCTCGGCGGTCACCTGGTACCAGCCGTCGGTGGAGGCCGAACCCGACACCGTGGGGCGTGTGCTGCGGGCGCTGAGGGAGGCGGAACTGCTG